>JBGUMY010000063.1:0-14871 GCA_045117095.1 Bacteroidaceae bacterium
CGCTATGCTATCGAAAAGATGCCAGAGAAAGAAAGATTGGAATGGATGAGTACCCCTACAAACCATTTCGAAACATAGCCGAAATAGCAAGAGGTGAAGCGTCAAGAAGAGGGAGACCCATCGTCAAGAAGAGGGTGGCTCATCGTCAAGAAGAGGGTGGCAAGGTTTCTACCTTAGCGATGGTCATTTTTTTATACTGTCATCATCTTTGTTGCCGTAATGGGAGTCAGCGTAGTTGCCGTAACTGCCATACTTACCATATCCGTATTTACCATAACCATAGCGGAAATATTTACCGTATCGACCATAGCCATAATAGTAGCCGTACTTCCTCTTCGACATATCCACTCCGTTGAGTACCACGCAGGCATTAGGAAGTTTGTTTTCTTGGGTCAATGAATCGAGCAGTGCGACATTTGACTTCGGTGAATAGTCAGCACGGCAGACGAAGCAGCAGACATTGGCATATCGAGCCAGTGGCAGTGTATCGGCGACCAGTCCTACAGGAGCAGAGTCGAGGATAATGTAGTCGTACACCTCGTCCAGCATGGTATGTTACGTTGTTCTCGTTATTGGTTTTTCGGCTCTCTGACTGTAGTCTGGCTGAAGGTGTGACTATAGGCCTTTATCGGTGTGTATAAATAGAAAAGGCCTGAATCTAATAAAGCAAATTCAGTGTATTTACAAAACAAATTCAGTGTATTTATAAAACAAATTCAGTGTATTTGGTGACCAAATTCACTGAATTTACTTATCTAAAACACTAAACCTTATCTTTATGGAACGCCGACGTAACGATTACTGTAGGCGATATTCTGATGGTGAGAGGTTGTAGCGAGCTTTGAAGTCGTGGTTGAAAGTGGTGACACGACTAAAGCCTGCGCTGGCAGCTACTTTGGCAATTGGCATGTCGGTGGTCTTGAGCAATTGGCAAGCATGCTCCAGACAGCAGTCACGAATGAAGTCGGCCACGGAATCGTAGTCACTTCCCTGCGCAAAAAGCGTTTCCTACTTGCACGGCGGTCAAGTGGAAACGATCGCAGACAGCCTGACGGTCGAACAAAGGATCGAGATAAAGTTGCTGTTCGCGGATGTCAGTGGACATTAAAATTCAGAACATCTGGCTGCAAAGATAATGCAAACATTTGGATTATGCAAGAAAATGAATGAGGGCTGTGAAGTGTCAAATTTTTGGAAAAAGGGGCGATGAAAAGAAAATGTGTTGTTTTTTTTTGTTTTTTTTTAACGGAAAAGTTTGGTGGGTTATGACAGATGTTGTATCTTTGGTCACTTTTTTTGTAAAAAACGTAATCTGTTACTATAGGACAGACATAATTCGCACAATCGGGAAATCACATTTTTAAACACATAATAATATGAGACACTACAAACAACTTTTAATTACGTTGCTCGTGTTGTTGGGCTTCGGACAGTCCTCGGATGTTTATGCCGATAACTTCACGTACAATGCGAACAATTACAGCTGTATGATGATGGGTGTGGACAAACTCCGTTTCACCCTGCCTACAGGTAACACCGCGTGGACAAACGACGGTGTGCAAGAGGGTTATGTCTATGTTTCAGAGAATGGTGGCCCAGAGGAGGTGCTGTTCTCCTGGCACTGTGTGGACTACAGTGATGTGGATGATGACGGTTGTAAGATCAAGGCTTACAAGGGTGGCACATTCACGTTGACTGGTAAGGTGAAGGGTGGTAACAAGACCTTCACCAATGCCAATGGTGAGTTTAAGTATGAACTGAACCACGATGATGGCGACGATGACCACTATACGACGACGGTGGACTGGCAGGTGCCGTATTCGATGCGTGGCAAGAAGCTGAAGCTGACGGTGTGGGCGCATGTGAACTGGAGTGCGGCTGGCGACTGGCATGTGCCCAGTGCTTCGTCGCACAAGGAGCTGCTGGACTGGGATTGTCCGGCTGCTCCTGATGTGGGCATCATGCTGAACTCGCCCATGTTGTCTTTCGACCGATCGCAGATCAACCAGATCATGATGACGTATAGTGTGACGGCTTATAGCATCAAGTGGATGAAGTTACACTATACGGATGCTGTCACGGGGCAATCGTACACGAAGGAAATGCCCACGAAGGATCTGGCTGGTTTTGCGTATATCCCTGCTGGCCGTCCGTGGAAGAATGTGTATATGGAGGCTAAGGTGATCAACACAGAGAAAGTGGAGCTGGCTGAACCAGTCAAGTCGGCGGAGATATCCTGCAACATGTTGCATCATCCGCTGGATTTCGCTGTGTCGTTGGACAAGGGGGGAGGGGCTCAGTTGACTTGGTCGGTGGATGACCCGACGGAAGAGGACATTGATGAGTCTGACTTTTTCGAGATTCAGCGTAACCTCACGGGTTCGACCGATGCGAGTGACTCTTATTGGACGACCATATCGATGGAGATACCGTTCAAGCAGGGTCAGAAGGATTATACTTATTACGACTCAGGGCTGATGGATCAGTATCAGGGACATCCGGTGTCCTACCGCATTCGCCGTTCCTCCACCACCATGTGGTCGTGGGGACCGGGCTCAGGTTATCAGATGTATCGTTCGCCCTCGCTGTTTGTGCTGCCTCAGATTGAGACTGCCACGGTGCAGCGTGATGGGGCATGGACTGACGAGTCGCATCCTGTGAAGTTTGGCTTCAAGTTTGGTAGCGAGTTTATGGTCAACGGCATTTACTATGTGCACACCATGGACGAATGGAATGTGGTCAAGGCAAAATACCCTTATGCGAAAGATGCTGCTGCACATTCAGTCCTTGTCTTGAGTCAAGCGAAAGATTTTGAGCTCTTCAAAAACATCGCGGCAACTAACCCATACATCCATGCTGTGATGGCCAATGACATCACGCTGGATAATTCTGTTCTCGTTGAAGGCTTTTGCGGAATCTTTGATGGTAGTGGCCATACGCTGAAACTGAATCTTACTGGCAATGGGACTAAGCAGGCTCCCTTCCAGAGAGTGTATGGAGCTACCTTCAGGAACTTAATCATTACTGGACAGAATACTGCATCAAGCACCTTTGCCAGTGGACTGATTGGTGAGGTGGTTAGTGGTCACGTCACCATCGAAAATTGTAATAATCTTGCCACGATCCACAGCGATGTGGATGGTGATGCCAGCAGCGGCAGTTTTATTGGCATCATGGATAAGGGGACTTCGGTCACTTTCAAGAACTGTGCGTTCCATGGAAAGTTTGAGGGTGAAAAGTGTCATAGCAATGGTGGCTTCGTCGGTGTTGCCTTGGCTAAAACGACGCTCGTTTTTGAAGGCTGCCTGTTCGCGCCCGAATCACTTCCTTTAAATATGAAAGGCTGCAGCACTTTCGCACGTGCTGACAATTCGGCCACGGTCACATTCGATGACAAGTGTTATTTCACTCGTTATTATAATGCTTATAATGTTGGCGAGAAGGCTTTTTACATCATTTCCAATGAAGAGGACTTTTTGACTTTCCGCGATATGGTGAAGAAAGCCAATGGCGGCGAAGTGAATGCCATTCTGGTGAATGATATTTCTATTGCAAATGCTGTGGGCTACCTTGACGATATTCCTTATAGTGGAACTTTCGACGGTAATGGTCACACGATGAAAGTGAACCTCAAAAGCAGCGGCAAGTCCTTCATCGCTCCGTTCAGCATTGTCAAGAATGCCACCATCAAGAACCTTCATGTGACGGGTGAAGTATCGGGCGGCATCCATTCATCAGGACTTATCGGAAGCAGTCTGAGCGGTACGATCAATATAGAGAGCGTGTGGGTATCTGCCACTGTCACCATAAATAGTACGCATGCTGGAGGATTTGTGGGCCATGGACATTCAGCCACCCACAACATCACCAACTGTCTCTTTGACGGTAAGGTGATAGCCACAGGCAGTGGACAATATGTTGGAGCCTTTATCGGTTGGGAAGATGGTGGAACCAGCAATCGGGTCAATAATTGCCTGGAGAATGGTACCTACACAAGCTTTGCTCATGCTGGAATGAACTATGTGAATGGTGGCACGGCTTACGGCAACTCATCCACAAATAACAAGAACAACTACACCTACCACAATTGGGGAGAAGTGGGCAGCGGTTATAATAATGCTGGATACATTCTGCTGCTTAATGCTTTAGGCGACGGATGGACGGATGGTTCGAAGCCGTACCCGAAAATGGCTACTGTTGCAATATCCGCACAAGGAAAGAATGCCATAGGCATGAGTGTGGAAGACTTGTTGAAGGTGTATGGCGAGGGATGGCAGGCGTATGGCAGCAATGTTGCGCCCCTCATCGAGGAGACAGATGAATACGCAGGAGTCATCGTCTGGGATCCTCGTGCTAAACTCCAATTGCGTGTCAATATGAAGGGTGAAAACGGTGTGACCTCAGAAATCGTCGACCTCTCGAGCAATGAAGATGCCATTAAGAAGAATGAGTTTACCTACGACTTGACGCGCAAGTGTGTAGAATACGATTTCGACCTGATGATTCTTCGCGACAAATCGACGATGAGGATTTGCGGCACTGAAGCGATCGATGGTGTCTATCCCGATACGTTGGTGGTGAATGTGCGTAAGGCAGACACCGGTGATCTGGCTAAATACAAGTTCATGAACCTTGCCGCCTTTGAAAGCTTCGCGCCTACGACTAAGCAAAGCAGCGTGGTGCTGGACTGGAAGACATCAGGTGGTGAGAGTGACTTCTTCCGTGTGTTGCGTCGTGAACACACCACCGACAGTAAGGCTGAATGGACGGACACCATTGCCACCAACCTGCAGCAGGACTTCTGGGAGGATAAGACGGTGCTGGTGCAGCAAGCCTATGACTATATGGTGGAGAGCGTGACGCAATGCGAGGGTGTGCATGTGGTACAGTCGAAGGTTGTCACGGGTGAGTGTGAGCCGACTGCCATGATTTGCGGTTATGTACGTATGGCAGACGGTACCGCCATGGCAGGTATTACAGTGGTGATTGAACCAGTGGATGCCACCACGAAATCGCTCAACAGCGCTCAATACAAGGTGAAGACGGATGATGCCGGTTACTTTGAGCAGAAGGGACTGAAATATCGTGGAAAGGGTGATTTCAATGTGTCCGTCGTAAGGACTGGTGATACCAAGCCATTTACGGGTGGTGGAACAGTCCAGTTTGACGAGAACTCCAACACGCTGACTGGCTACAATTTCTATCAGGACAGCTATGTTGTTTATTCGGGCAATGTCTATTATAACGACACTAGCATTCCTGTGCCAGGCGTTTCGTTCAAGCTTGATGGCAGCCTGATGCACGATGGTAGCGGTCATCCGATTGAGACTGACAGCCAAGGAGCCTTTGAATTGAGTATTCCTCATGGAGCGCATAGTGTGCAGGCTGTGAAGGATGGTCACATCTTAGCCAACAACGGTTTCCTGATGAATCCTAATAATGTGGAGGACAAGACGCAATATAACTTCGAGAAGAATGTGGCAAACGTTTATATTTGGGACTCCACTACTGTGGTGCTGCGCGGTCGCGTGGTGGGTGGTGACATCCAGGGCAGCTTGCCGCTCGGTTCCTCCCTGTCGAAGAATAACCTCGGCGACTCTTTGAAGATTGTGATGCAACTAGAAGGTGACAACACCTCATGGCTCATCCGTAATCCAAAGGACGAAACCGTGAAGTTTGCAAGATATTCCATGGCGTTCGGTTTGGAAAATTCCAAGGGTGAACGTCCTGACACCACGGTGATGAACGTGACGCGCCATTCTCTGACTATCTACCCGGACAAGAAGACTGGCGAATACGAGGTGAAGGTGCATCCTGCCAAGTATAAGGTGATTGAGGTGTCCGCTCAGGGCTATCCCACGCTGTTCCAGCAGGGCAAGGTGGGCGAGACCATCGACCTTGCATTCAATGTGAAGGGCGACACTTGCGAATACAGCCGCGTTTATCATGCTGTGCCGACGGTGGATGTGATTCAGTTCAACTCTGGTAACGAGAAATACTTCGGTGTGAAAAAACTGAAGGCAACTGACAACATCGGCAACGAGGAATGGGTGAACCTCTATTACTACGATAAGATTTATCCTAATAATGATGTTACCAAAGCGCCTATCGACAGCATTGGTCACTATTCTTTCGGCTATCCTGTCTTTATGGCTGGTTCGCCTTACGGTTGGATGTTGCAGGCTTGTGAGAAGTATTATAAGAACAACGACACCAACAATGAGCCTGACATTGTGAATCTGAAAGGTGGTGAAGTCATCATCAAGAACTACCTCATCGGTACGAACGACAATGATTTGTCGAAGACGATCAAACTGGATAATGAGGGTGGTGCTTCCTATATCTTTACGCCCCAGAACACAACCTTCACGCTGGAGAACGACATGGCATTGAAGAACGTCAGCATCACGCTGAAATATGATGAGAGCTACTACGACATCAAGCCGTTTGGTGGTAAGATGCTGAAGGGCTACGTTATGGCTACCACACCTAAGGCAGATGGACGCAAGGCTGTTGTTTCGGGTACACCGATGTTGTTCGACATTCTGCGTGACCCACCGGGAAGTGGCAGTTCTTCCTACATTGAGGAGGGTTCGAAGTTGACTTATGGCTATTCGGCTGACCTTACTGCTGCGCTTGGATTCAAGGTGAAGGCAGCGACTGGTACTGGAACTGATAGTTATCATGGAACGGTCGCCGCTCCTTCGGGACAGGGACAAACGGCAGGAACCCTTAGTCATTCGGAAACGCAGGAAGGCATCAATGTGGGTATCCAGACCAACTTCGGAAATTCGTGGAGCTACAGTTACAATATGGATATTTCGGAGCGCATCCAGACCAAGACGGGTGAAAAATGGGTGTCTGGTAAAGCTGACCTCTTTATTGGCGCTACGGAGAACATCATCGTGCAGGATGCGATGGCGGTGCGCGCCATTCCAGAGAGCATGTATAACCTGATGAAGACCCATGAGGGTGGTTCATTTGAGGTGAAGGACGAAGATGGCAATGTTGGCAAGGTGAAGGTGCCCATTGGTACTGTCAAGGTGTTGGCTAAGGGAGTTGATGAAAAGGGCAAACCAATGTATCTCGTCCGTGACGAAGTGATACAGGTGTCGCCTGTCGTGAAATCCACGTTCGTTCACTCACAGAATTACATTGAGAATGAGTTGTTGCCTGACTTGATGAAGATTCGTAATTCCCTGTTGCTGCCTATGGATACCTCTTGGGAGGATGCCAAGAAGCTGGCGAACAAACGGGGGTATGCTTCCTATATCAGCAACGTCGATCAGAATCATGAGAATTTTGGTCTGGACTATATAACGGTGTATCCGGATGGTAAGACGGAGACTGGAGACAGCATCGCTTCGTTGAATGAGGAGATGATGGCCTGGGTAGGCATCTTGGCAAAGAATGAGCAGGAGAAGGTTTCGGTGCTGCCCACGAATCTGGTGAAGCGTTATGATTTTGATGGTGGAATGACTTCCATCCAATATAGTGAGTCGTTCTCCACGGCTGAGAACCAGTCAAGGTATCTTCGTTATCCTATGATGAATGGATTGGGAAACCTGGCGAGTGGTACAGGTATTTTGTCGCCTATATTTAGTGCGCTGGAGAAATTGATATCGTCGAAGGATGGACAGATCAAAACAAAGGAGTACGCTTATAGTGATGATGAGGGAGATGATAACAAGGTTGAGGTCATGGTGTTTGGTGCTGTCTTCACAGTGAAGAGGAGTCTGATTGCAGAGGCGAATTTCAATGACAAGTACAACATGTCGGAGACGCATTCCAAGAAGACGGGCTTCACGTTGTCGGCTGCCACCAAGTCGAGCCTGACCGTGGATGTCTATCGCACTGCTGGTCGATACACCATCGACAGGAACACTAACGAATTCAACAGAATCACGCTAGATATGTTGGATGATATCCGCACAGGTAAGTTGACTCCTAATGCACTCAATTATCTGCCCACCGAGGCAAATGTGTATTCCAACTTCGTGTTCCGCACCATCGGTGGTGTGACCTGCCAGCCTTACGAGGGTCAGCGTGTGACGAAGTGGTATCAGCCAGGCACAGTGATTGATGTGGCAACCATTCCTGCCGACAAACCACGCATTTGGATTGATGAACCTGTTCAAACCAATGTGCCATTTGACCAGCCTGCACGTTTCACGCTCCACTTGGCGAACGAGACAGACTATCCTGACAGGGCGACACCGGTGTTCAACTACTTCCTGGCGGCCGATTGCAATCCAAAGGGTGCGAAGGTGTGTGTGGACGGTGCGCCGCTCACCGGCACGGGGGCGAACATCATTCTCACTCCTGTCCTCAATGCTCAGGGTAAGACGAATGTGTTCACCAAGGAAATCACGGTCTATCCAGGCGATGAGTTTGACTACGAGAATCTCGCCATCAGTTTGATGGATCCGAACGACAGCAAGCGTGTGTTCACGACGAACTTCTCAGCCCACTTCATCCCGTCGGCGGGCAGTGTGAAGGTGAGCACACCGAGCGACCACTGGGTGGTGAACACGGAGAGTCCATATGACGGCAAGCGCAAGGCATGGTATATGCCAGTGCGCATCGAGGGCTTCAACGTAAATGGACGTGGTTTCGACCATATCGAACTGCAATATAAACTGACGACGCAGGGTGAGAAGGACTGGGTGAGCGTTTGCTCCTATTATGCTAACGACTCGCTGCGCGCCAAGGCAAGTGGTGTGACGGACACTATTCCGTCGAACGGCATCATCGTGGCTTCTTTCTACGGAGAGAACGACCCTGTGGAGCAGTACTACGACTTGCGCGCTGTGGTGTATGCCCGTCATGCTGGTGGCTTCCTGACGAATGCCTCACCCATTCTGACAGGTATCAAGGACACGCGTTTGCCAAGTCTGTTTGGTACACCAGAACCTAATGACGGCATCTTGGACATCGGTGATGACATCAAGATTTCATTCTCCGAGCCAATCGCTGCCAACTATCTGAGTAAGATTAATAACTTTGAGGTGCTGGGCACACCTATCAGCACAAACGTTTCGACCTCGACCTCGCTCAAGTTCAATGGTGAGAACACGTTTGCATTCACTCAGGCTAACCGTAACCTGAAGGGTAAGAACTTTGTGGTGGATGTGATGGTGAACCCATCGGAGGAAAGGGGTGACATGAATGTGTTTATGCATGGTGGTCCTGCTACTGGTATGACATTCGGCATCACGGCAGACCGACATCTGTTTGCCACTGCGAAGGATAAGACGGTGGTGTCGGACAGCATCGTTAAGTTCAACAATATGTTGCACCAGATTGCTTATGCGGTGGAACAGGGTGCGGATGACATCATCATCAAATTCTATGATGGTAGCACTCTCATCGGCAATCAGGCCATCAAGGGGGTGTATGAGGGTAATTCGATTGTCTATCTGGGTCTCGGTACAGACTCTAAAACTTATTTCAAGGGTGATATGCTGGAATTCCGCTTGTGGAATCGTCTGCTGGACACTTCCGAGCTAAATGAATACGGAGGGAAGACGTTGACGGGCTACGAGAGCGGTTTGCTTGATTACTACAAACTGAACGAGGGTGAGGGTGACTTCAGTTACGACAAAGCGTCGGGTAGCCTGGATCTTGTTCTTTATAGTCATACGTGGAAGCGGCCTGCGGGCATCTCGATGAAGATGGATGGCAAGAAGGGTGTGCGTTTGAACACGAACCAGAAGTTCAACCGTACGAAGAACCACGACTATACGCTGATGTTCTGGTTCCGCACAGGAGACGAGAATGCCACATTGTTGTCGAACGGTGAAGCAATGCGCGATCAGGAGAATCAAATCAACATCGGTGTGAAAGATGGCACTTTGTATGTGCGCTCTTCGGGCTATGAGCATACGACAGATGCGTCTGTGGGCGATAATGCATGGCATCATTTCGCCATGACCGTGTTGCGTAGTCGCAATGTGGCCAACCTCTATGTGGACAAGAAATTGATATCCACGTTCTCTGCCGACAGTTTGAGCGGTATTGTGGGTGAATATCTTGCGCTGGGTGCCACTTATGTGGACAAGAACACGGTGAAGGATGCCATGAAGGGTAACATTGACGAGGTGGGCATGTTCGAAAGTGTCTTGCCTATGAACCTTCTCACGGAGTATGCAACCCATACGCCTGTCAGCACGATGAAGTCGTTGATGTTCTATTTTGACTTTGAGCGTTCTGAGCATCTGGACAACAACCAGATGCATCTGGAGCCAACAGGCATCAGTGTCAAGCGTTATACGGATTCGCAGGGCAAGATGCTGGAGCGCCGTGACACGCTACTGACGATTGACGCTGCCGTTGTGGATCGTGAATTCTATGCGCCAATGAATAGCGGTGCGCAGCTGGAGAATTTGAAGTACAGTTATGTGGCGAGAGATCATGAATTGTTCATCGACATTGATGAGCCTGACTTCACGATTGAAAAGACCAACCTGTACATCACCGTGAAGGAGATTCCTGACATGCAGGGCAACCTGATGGCAAGTCCTGTGACGATGAACCTCTTCGTGTACCGAAGCCCATTGCGCTGGGGTGTCAAGTCGATTTCCGAGACGCTGGAATATGGCGGTGGATTCAGCTTTAATGTGAAAGTACAAAACTTGAGCGGGCAGAGGCAGCACTTTGAACTCGGTGAATTGCCCATTTGGATTACGGCCTCACGAACCAGCGGTGTCATAGAAGCATTGGAAGAGCAGGAAATCCTGTTTGAGGTATCACCTTATATCAATATAGGAACATACAACGAACTGATTTCGCTTACTAGTGGAAACGGTATGTCAGAGCCACTATCAGTGACGCTGAAGGTTCGCGGGGACAAGCCAGAATGGGTTGTCAGCGACGAAGTGAAGAAGTATAACCAGAATATGTTGATGGTGGCACGCGTCAAGATTGACGGTGTGGTGGCTAATTCGGGCGAAGACATATTGGGTGTGTTCGACGACAAGCAGCAGACGCTGGGTGTAGCACACATCGAAGTGGACAATATCGCTAACGCCAACGCTCCAATGGCTTACCTGACCATTTATGGCTATACAAACGAGGATGGTACGAAGCCTGAAATGTACTTCAAGTTCTATCAGGCTTCGACGGGCAAGGTGTTCAACCTGATGCCTGAAGACAGCACGGTCTATACCTTCCAGAAGGATGTCGTCATTGGCACCCCTGCGGAACCAATCGTCTTGAAGAATGACTATAGAGATGTGCAGCGGATGAAGCTGAAGGCGGGTTGGAACTGGGTGTCCTTCTATGTCGCGCCAATTGACGAGGAAACGACTGTGGGCGAATTCCTGAACAAGGCAGCGAAGTGGGAACCTGGCGACATCATCACATCGGTGGACGGAACAGATGTGCAGCAGTGGATCTACCATGAGGTGGCGAACACGTCGGAGACCTCCGCTCGTACCTACAAGTGGGATGACGAGGATCAGCCTATTAATATCGACCCGTCTCGGATGTATAGGGTTTATTCTACCAACGACAAGATTGCTTGCTTCGAGGGAAGGACAAGCTATAATGGTATTGCTCTCAATAAAGGTTGGAACCGTATCGCATACCTCTCGACCATCAATCTGCCGATAGCTCAGGCACTGGCTGAATATACAGAGGATGCGAGCGAGGGCGATGTCATTAAGTCGCAAGATGCATTCGCTGTAGCGACCCGTACAGGCAGCAATCTGGTGTGGAAGGGCTCACTTCAGTATATGGAGATGGGCAAGGGTTACATGATCAAGCGCCAGGCTGACGACCTTGCAAGCTTCTTCTATCCGCTCTATTGGGATAACAATCGCTATACAGGTTCCACCACAGCCTTGGCACCTCGCCGTGCTGTAAGCACTTCAACCACCATGAACATCGTGGCAAGTGTTGAGGGTGTGGAGACTGAACCTGGTGATGTATTGGTGGTTTATCGCGGTGCAGAACGAATGGCTGAAGCTGTGGCCGACGATGAACAGAACTACTACCTGAACATCGGAAGCGACACGAATTCGGACGAGACGCTGACCTTCATTCTGGAACGCGACGACCAGATTTTGGCAACGACAGGCAGTAAGGTGACCTACGAGGCAGACCGCGTGCTCGGTACGCCAGACGAGCCTACCGCCATCAATTTCACGGCTGTTGACCCGACTATGCTGAACGATGGCAAGTGGTACACGATCTCTGGCATCGAGTTGCCATCGAAGCCTACCACGCGAGGTGCTTATATTAATAATGGTAAAGTAATATTCATCAACAAATGAAAAAGACAATTATCGCATTGGCAGCCCTCGCCTTCGTGGCGTGGGGCTGCTCAAGCTCCGACGACGACGGTAATGCGTCGGAGAAGAAATCCCTCCTGACCCAGGGAGCGGACAAACGCCCTACATGGGTCATGCCGAACTTCGATGACTACGAGCAAACGATGTTCGTGAGGGTTCAGTTGCAAGACACATTGCAGAGCTATGCATCAGATCAAGACCTGCTTTGTGCCACCATTGACAAGGAGGTGTGTGGTGTTGCCTCTGCCAAACTGTTGGAAAGCCAGTGGGTGTTCGACATCCACATCGGCTCTAACGATACGGGAAAGGACATTACGCTCCTCTACTACTGCGACAAACTCCGCCACATTTTCACTATAGAATGGGGTAAGTTCGATACAGCTACGCCGCCTACCGGTGAAGGAGGCTTCTATCGACCGACATTTATACCTAAAGATTGAAACCGATAAAAGCCACGCTAATTTGGCTACAGAAAAAAATTAAGCCCTGTAAATCATGATCTACAGGGCTTATATATATAGGAAAAATTCCCGTAATTTTCGTATCTTTGCAGCGAATATTAACAAAAGTTGAGTATCGTTCTATCCATATTCCTGCTAAGCATCGGCGCAAGTTTCATCCAGCGTACCACGGGCTTCGGATTCGGCATCTTCATCATGACGATGCTGCCGTTCCTCCTGCCAAGCTATGGCGAGGCCACTACCCTATCAGGACTGTTGGCAATCACGACCTCTGCTGCTATCGTATGGAGGTTGCGTGGTTACGTCACGTGGGACAGACTTTGGCCGATTTTGGTGACATTTATCATCGTCTCGACCATCGCCATATTCGCTCTGACTCGTATCGAAGACCATATCTTGCGGCGCATCCTTGGTGTGGCACTTATCCTGATCAGCATTTACTTCATGCTGTTTAGCCAACGCATAAAGCTGCCGACTACAAAGAAGGTGCAGGTAGGCGCAGGAACATTGAGTGGACTGATGGGCGGTTTCTTCGGCATGCAAGGCCCGCCTGCCGTGCTTTACTTCATCAAGAGTGAGCCGACTAAAGAACACTATATGGCAATGGCGCAGACCTATTTTCTGATTGGCAACGTGATGATGACTGGCGTTCGAGCCTACAACGGTTTCCTGACTTCGACTGTCCTGACAGATTATTGTTTCGGCCTTGGTGGGGTCGTTATAGGCACGTGTTTGGGAGCCTATGTGTTCAAGCACATCCCCAATCGCATCTTCCGCTACATAGTCTATGCCTACATAACCGTAAGTGGTGTGTTCATACTTTTATCGTAGCTCCATACCCCGGTTTGAAGTTCCATTTGTGGGGATGTCTATTTGTTTATGAATGTCCCGTCTGGATGCTCATCCTGCCATCGGTGTTCGGCCTCAGAACCTGGCTTTGTCATGTAGTATAGACAACAGTCATCACCAGAAGCAAGGGTCTTGTTCCGATGAAGTATGGCTCCCATGGCCTCGAATGTGATGTGATCAGTTTTGCACATGGCCGGAAGGATGTAGAAACAGGCCAACAGTTCGCCGCCAGACTTCAAGGTTCGCAGAATCTCAGAGTAAGCCTTTTCTTTATTGGGGAAGACATGCAGGCCGTTCATGCAGAGCAACATAGACGAACGATTCGCTTCATGCAGATTGCCTACCTGGTAGTGGATACTTAGATTTTTGACTACGTCGAACTAAAGGTTCACTTTTCACTTTTCACTTCAGCCACACCCCGCATGGTCTCTCTCCCCATTTACGGAGGAGGGCTGGGTCGGGGGGTTACCCCCCGAATCCCCCGCCGCCGCTTGGAGGCGTTTCACCACCTTCGTCACCACCTTCGTCACCACCATCGTCACCACCCTCGCCGTGCTCTGCCTTCCACTCAGCCACGGCGGTGGCGATGGGCTTCAAGGTCTGCACGGTCTTTTCCTTGCCGTTCACGGTCACCTTCACGGTGTCCACGATGTTGCGCAGCTCCAGCTGGCAGGCATACTTGAAGGTGGGGGCGCAGAGGTTATCCAGCTTCGTCTGGTCGGGCGTGAAGCGGATGTGGATGCCCTTGATGATGGCATTCGGGTCGAGACCCTCCATCGCTCCGATGTTGAGCACCGCACCACCAGGAGAAGTTGCTGTCTTCGGCATCACCTCAGCGGAGGGGTAGAAGGTGCCGAGGGAACCCAGCTGCACGGGCACGCCCTGTGCCAGGAGTTCAGGCAGACATTCGGTGATTTGCTGGAGGACTCCCTCCACTTCCGCACGACGGTACTTGGCGCCGTGAGCGGTCATGTGTTCTGCAAAACCACGCAGCGAGAGCGTCTTCTGCAGGTCAACCTCTGGGTAGTACTTGCCGTAAGCCACAGAGTTTGGAATCTTGTTCTTGCGCAGGTTGATTCCCAGCGCGATTTTTTCTTGTGCCATAAGCTTAAAGAATTAATTTTGTGTTTGTGTTGTGTGCCTCCCAACATCAAGGAGTGGGGGCTTCTCCTATATTGTTTCGAGCCGCTTCCCGACGCTGCCTCACCCGCTTCCCGAGGGTGGGCGAGCCGCTTCCCGAGGCTCGTTTTCTTGCTTCTTGAGGGTCT
>JBGUMY010000064.1:0-5192 GCA_045117095.1 Bacteroidaceae bacterium
TCTCTCGCTCATATCACCGCCATCTTCGGTTTTACTTTAGCAGGACTGGTTGTTCAAGACGCCACTATTTCCCCTTCATGATGTCAACAATGACTCCTTCGGTCTTCACCATGCCTGGCGAAGCGATGAGTCCCATGTTGCGCATGGTTTCTTCGGGCGTTTTGCCGTTGATGCCGTGAACATGTTCAATGGCAATGCCCTCAAGCGCCAGTCCTACAGATTGATAGGCCGCATCCACTGCCACAATGCCCTTCATGGTGCATCCGTGATTGCCACCGTCACAAATCATGCCCGTGATGCTGGAAGCCATGTTTTGGATGGTCAAGGTCAGGGTCTTCAATGTCCCTCCTTTCAGATAGGCAAGTCCACATGCCATACCTGTGCCAGCAGCAATGGCACATCCGCAGAACGCAGAGAGCTTGCCTGAATATTCCTTGATGTACATGCAGACCAGATAGCTGAGTGCGGTGGCTCGAAGCAGTTGCTCTTTCGTGTAGCCATTCACGTGAGCTGATGCATAGAGTGGCAAGGTGGCGATAATGCCATGTGCCCCGCTACCAGTGATGCTCATGGCAGGATGCGGAAGTCCCAACACACGTGCTTCGATGGCGGCATTGCAGAGCAGCGATGCCGATAGCTGTTCATCGTATGAAATGATCTGCTCTCCATTCTTCTTATATAGATAATGTGCGAACGTGGTTCTTCTGCTCTTGATGGCTTCGTCGAAGAGGGCTAGATTGAGGTCGTATGCCTTGCCGATGAAACGAAGTTCATCTGTGGAAACAGTCTTTACATAGTGTAGGATTTGACGTAACATATAATGGTGAATGAGAGGGATGCCATCCTCTTTCGCAGCGCTCTCCCCTACCTTCTGCTTTTGAGAGAATACGACACGCCCGTTTTCTGTGATTTCTGTGATGTTGGTGTGAGCATCTCTAATGGTGACGGTGGCTGTGCCGTCGTCGGTGGTGAGGGTGACATGAATGTAGATCCTACTGCTGATTTCTCCCAAAGCCACGATGACCTTCCCCTCTTTTAAGAGTTCTTTTGCCAAAATGTTGTGCCTGCGGGTGACACCATCCAGACATTCCAGTCCTTTGGACGCATCAGCAGCCACATAACCTAAAGCAGCAGCATGGGCATTGCCCACTTCGTTGCTGTTGGGGATGCCACAGGTAAAAGCATTCTTGTACATGCCGCTATTTAAAACGATGTGTATCTCCTGCAATGTTCCAGAGGCATGTTCCCGTGCTGTGGCTACCGCAAAGGCGATGGCTCCAGGTTCCGTTACGCCCAATGCAGGACGCATATCGTCAAGGATGAGTTGGGTCAGTTTGTTCATTTCGTTTTATGTTTAATGAAACAAGAGGCAAAACTGCATACGAGCAATGCCCAAGGATAGAAAGCCGTGAAAAACATGTCGGTGGCTTGCAGCACGACATTTGCGCCAGATGCCTCAATGCCCTTCTGCAACAATAACAGGCATCCTCCGTATGGAAGAACAAACGGGAACGTGCAGATGACAGTGGCGAGGATGGTGGCTCGACGATAAGGGTGAATCCCATGTTGCTTTCCCATACTGTTCACAAAGGGTGCAATGCAGATATTGGCAATGGTGTTGACAGCTGCTATGAGAATGCCAGCCCAAGCAACCATCGTGAAAATGACAAGTTCTGCCTTTCTCTGCGAATGCCCTACTCCAACATTCAGTTTTGATATGATTCGTTCCATACCTCCGCTGCGTAGGATAAGCCCTGTGAGCGACACTACCATCATCAGCAGCAAACAAATGCTCGTCATTCCTCCTATGCCTTCAACAATGGCTCCACCAACTTTCGAATTCTCCACATTGACGAGGGTGCTAAAACTGAACAAATGCAATCCCAATCCGATGGCTATGGCTGTAACGATGCCAACGAAGAGTGACACAAAGATGTTAACCTTTCTGAACGCCAATGCCATTACCACAAATGTCGGCAGCAACAATGCCAATCCTTTATAATCATCTTCTGTTGATTGCCTGCTGATGACCGCTGATTCCGACAGAAATGCCCCTGCCACAAGAAACACCACAATGGCAATGCCAATGCTCACCAACACGATTGGGAGCCTATGTCGAACAGTTCCTCCCACATCTGCCACACGCCCACAGTCCTGAAACTCCTGTGTGGTGGCGGCAATGATCGCCGTGTCGGAAACAGGAGCGATGCTGTCACCTAACGCTGCCCCTGACAGAATGGCGCCTCCAAGCAATGCAGGATGTGCCCCAATAGCAATGCCAGCAGGAAACAGCGTGAGACTCATGGCACTGATGGTGCCGAAACCCGAACCTGTTGAGATGGCAAAAAGTCCTGAAAACAGGAAGGTGACAAGTGTGAAACCTGTACCACCCATATTCAGGCTATCTGTAGCCCAAACCAAACCTTCCACCATGTGCCCTTCCTTCAAGATGTTCCCATACACACCCACCATCAGCCAAAGCAGCGTGGCAGTCATAGCTGTTCTACTGCCCAAGAACTCAAAGATGGTCTTCCAATAAGTGGAACTATTGTGTGCGAGCAATGCGCCGAGGATGATGGCAGTAATGCCAATGCCTATCAATAAGTCAATATTGACAGCACCACAAAACGACAGCCCAATGGCTGCCGTAATGAAGATACTAAAAGGGATGAAGTTCTTTGTCATGTAAAAAGGATTTAGTCCCAAACAGGACGTATGGAACGTCCCCATTGTCTGTCATTCAAACTCCACTGTGGAGCGAAACCACTTCCAATGGATACGTACTCAATGTCATCGTAAGTGGTCCATCCCATAAGCGTTGCGGAGAGGAGGATGATTTTTGTTCCAACACTGTAGGTTTCTGTACCGTTCTGATAGCCAGCGGCAGGAATGAAGATGCTGTTTCCATTAGGTCCCACTATTTCATGACCATTTACGCCATTCACTTTCTTCCATGTCCATGTGGTTTTCTCAATCAGTTCTATGATTTCCTTCTGTGTAGGAGTGCGCCACCTGCCGCCCCAGTTGACACGTGCTGCATCGTCGGAGAGTTCAAGGGTGCGGAGACCGCTGCTAACAGAACTGTCCACTGAAGACAACTGATATTTGGTCAGAGCATCAGATTCGCCCCATTTATAGGTAGCCCATGTGTAGTTCGTCTTGGGTTCTGTCTCTCCGAAGACAAAGTATTTGCCAAGGTCTTCTTTAGAAGCCGCTCCAAGATTCTGACTTGCCCATTTGACAGACAATCCGAGGTCAACAATCTCTCCAACTGTACCACCTATGGCAACAGATTGGCCAGCATTGTTCGCGATTTTTTCTGCTTCATCGTCATCTTTGCTGCAAGAGACGGATGCCACACTGAGAATTGCAATTGTGGCAAGGAGTAAATACTTGTTGTGTGTCATGTTTTATTTTGTTTTTGTGTGGATATAATAAGGGCTGGCACGCGTTGTTGCTGTATGCCAGCCCCCTCTTGATAAATACTATTATTATGGCTAAAATTCTGATTTAGTACCCGGGATTCTGACTGATGCCGAGATCCTCACCCTTCAGACCGCTGGGGATAGGCTGGCGGTAGTGCTTGCCACGCACGTTGTTGTACTTGGCCACGAGGTGGTTATGAATCTTCGTGAAGTATGCCTCCTGGTCTGCTGTGTAGGTATTGCCGGTGCTGGTCTTCCAGTCATCTGGGAAGTGCTTGTAGTTAGACACCTTCTTCACTGATGAGATGAGGTCTTTCCAGCGGTAAGAGTTCAGCACAGAGAACTGTTCGTAAGTGAACTCGTAGTCCCATTCACGCTTGATCTGCTCGAAGGTTGGTGCGCTGACGGTTTCGATGCCGGCACGGGTGCGGAGCTTGTTGAAGGGCTCTGCTGCCTCGCTGCTGCGACCCAGTTGCACGAGGGCTTCAGCCTTGATGAGGAGCACTTCTGCGTAGCGGATTTCGATGCGGTCCACCGAGTTCTGCGTGATTTCCAGATTCTCAGCATTTTCGTAACTCTGGTCCACGCCCTTGCCATTGATGGGGGTGTAGATGGGTGAGAGGTAGTGGTGAACAAGACCCGTCTCTGGGTTCTTGATTTCTACGAAGTAAGTCTCTGCCAGACGCTTGTCGTTGGGCTGCTCAGCCTTCCAATCTTCGTAGAGATCGTCATCCGATACCTCGGTGTGGTTCTGGCTGTAACCCTCACCGTTCTCACCATTCTGGAATGGGAAAGTCCATGAGCAGTGGGTCTGGTGATTACCCTGTGCATCAGTCTTGTCGCCGTCGTGAGCAATCGTGAAGAGGTGCTCGTTGGTCTTGCGCTTGTTGCTCTCATATTCACGACCCCACAACTTATTATATTCAGGATCGAGGGCGAGTTTACCGCTGTTGATGACCTTGTTGGCATACTCCACAGCCTTTTCCAGACGGGATGGTGTGGTCGTGAATGCAGGGTCAGCCTGTCCGTTGGCGATGGCTGCCACCTCTGCCTGAGAGAGTGGGTTGTCACCCCATACGAGGTAAGCACGTGCCAAGAGTCCCTGTGCTGCCTGCTTGGAAGGGATACGTGGGTCGCCGTCGTAGTCCTTCAAGAGTGATTCTGCTTCGGTGAAGTCGCTGACAATCTGGTTGAACACATTGTCGATGCTCTGACGCTCGGTGGTGCTGCCGCCTTTTTCTGTATAGACAGGCACTTCACCCCAAAGTTGCACGAGTTTCAGATAGGCCAAAGCGCGAAGGAACTTTGCCTTACCCACCGCGGCGTTGTAACCAGCCTGAGAGACTTTGCCAGCCTTGTAAGAGTTGGTCACGGTAG
Source organism: Bacteroidaceae bacterium (assembly GCA_045117095.1). GTDB lineage: Bacteria > Bacteroidota > Bacteroidia > Bacteroidales > Bacteroidaceae > Minthosoma. The sequence continues at coordinate 4,803 of JBGUMY010000064.1, forward strand.
TGATGGCTTCGTTAGCCTGAGTGATACCGAGGAACAGGTGGTTGAAGATCTTGACCTGATACCATGTCGTTGGTTCCTGCTCGAAGCGGCTGTTCACAGGACCTGCCTCATTTTCTTCACCCTCGAAGGACGTGAGCTTGTTTGAGTTCAACTCGATGATGAATGAGAACGACGAGCTGAGTGGCTGCCAGTGGCTGTACACACCGTTCACCAATGAGAGAGCACTCTGGTCGTCTGCCACCACATTGTCATCAGTCACCTGATTGCTGTTACTACTGTTGTCATCATCTGATGAGCATGACGCGAAGCCTGCCAAGAGGCTTGTTGCTACCAATGTAGCGAGGAAAAGATTTCTTTTCATTGTGTAATCTCCTTTCTTTTTTACCTTAA
>JBGUMY010000065.1:0-2607 GCA_045117095.1 Bacteroidaceae bacterium
ATCGGCTCCATCATCCGTATGCGGAAGGACTCGACCGTCATCATCCACGAGCCATACGCTGATATGCCAGCTGCCGAAGTGGGTTTGCAGGTGGGCGATGTGTTGTTGAAGATTGATGATAAGGACTTGAAGGGCAAGACCACCGCAGAGGTGAGTGAACTGCTGCGAGGGGAACCTGGCACCACGTTTGTGCTGAAAGCGAAACGCAGAGGAGAGAAGGCTCCTCGTGATTTCAAAATCACTCGCCGCAATATCAAGAAGTCGGCTGTGCCCTACGTGGGTCTCATTGAAGACGCTGGCTACATCAGCCTCACAGAATTCACAGAGGGATGTGCCAGGGAAGTGAGAAAGGCGGTCATCAGTCTGAAAGAGAAAGGAGCGAAAAGCATCATCCTCGACTTGCGCAGCAATGGTGGCGGTCTGCTGAATGAAGCCGTTGATATCGTCAATCTGTTTGTGCCGAAGGGTCAGAAGATTGTGGAGACAAAAGGTAAGCACATTGCAGCGAGATACACCTATACGACCAACAACGAACCTCTCGACTTGGAGATTCCGCTCGCCATCTTGGTGGACGGCGGTTCTGCCAGTGCCTCTGAAATCGTGTCAGGCTCCCTGCAAGACCTCGACCGAGCCATCATCGTGGGTACAGGGACTTTCGGGAAGGGATTGGTACAAAGCTCGCGTGAACTTCCTTACAACGGTAGTCTGAAACTGACCACCGCCAAGTATTACATCCCTTCTGGTCGCTGCATCCAAAAGATTGACTATAAGAAAATGCGTGAGGATGCTGAGGTATATCGCAAAACGGGCAAGCGTCCTGAGAAAACCGACAGCGTGAAGACCATCTTCCACACGGCTGGAGGTCGTGAAGTGACTGAAGGAAGCGGCATCAAACCCGATGTGGCTGTGACACACGACAGCATCTCGCCCATCTCGTATTATCCGTTGGCAGTGATCGGGAGCATTGAATCTCGACGCATTCTCGCCACCCACTCTACCCTCTTGTTCTATCTCTACGAGGACGATGCGCTTATCGACTGGGGTACCCAATACTTCCAGAAGCATCCGACCATTCCTGCCGCCAAAGATCTGGTCATTACTGACGAGGACTTTGCCGACTTCAAGCAGATATTGAAGGACAGCGACTTCAAGTATGACCGAGTGAGTGAGAAGCGACTGGAGGAACTGAAGAAGACGGCTCAGTTCGAAGGCTACTATGAGGATGCCAAACCTGAATTTGAGGCATTGGAGAAGAAACTCGCCCACAACCTCGACCGCGAATTGAACCACTACAAGAGCGACATCTGTCGACTCATGGCACAGGAGGTAATCAAGCGCTACTATTATCAAGAGGGTAAAGTGGAAGAAGCCATCAAGGGTGATGAGGATATCAAGGCCGCCATCCAGGTGCTCCACAACGACAGTGAATACAAGAAGACATTAGGTATATGAGTCTCCGCAACAACAAAGCCGCCAAACTGAACCGCTACATGATGTTTGGCATGTTCTTCTTAGGCATCATCGTGCTCGGCTGCGTCTTTGCCTTCCTCTATATGGCCTACAACCATCCTGTTGAGGGGCAAGGAGCAAGGGGCGAGGAGCCAATAGCCACCGATAGCATTCTCCTTATCGTCAATGACTCGACTCTTGTGGAATGAAAATAGTCCTTTTATCACTATTAACTTTTACCTTTTCACTTTTCACTTGCTCTGCTCAGTGCCCCACACAAAACACGGCATTTAAGGCAGGGGAGAAGCTCACCTACGACCTTTATTTCAATTGGAAATTCATCTGGGTGAAGTGTGGTGCTGCTCACTACACGATGAAGGAGGCGACCTATAAGAATCAGCCAGCCCTGCGGAATGACCTGCTCTTCACCAGCAACAAACGCTGTGATGCGGTCTTCACCATGCGTGACACCCTCATCTCCTACATCACTCCACAACTTGTGCCGCTCTACTTCCGCAAGGGGTCACTCGAAGGCAAACACTACACGGTGGATGAGGTGTGGTACACCTATCCCAACGGGAAGAGCCACGTGAAGCAGCACTTCCTCAATCGGCACGGGGAATGGTCGGAACATCACCACGAAAGCAACGACTGCAACTATGACATGCTTTCCATCCTCTCTTTAGCACGTTCATTCGACCCCACAAACTACAAAGTAGGGCAACGCATCCATTTCCCGATGGCCACAGGCAAAAAAGTAGAGGAACAAACGTTGGTTTATCGAGGGAAAAAGGACTGGAAAGCCAACGATGGGAAGAAGTACCACTGCCTCATCTTCTCTCTGCTCGACTACGAGGAAAAAGACCATGACGAGGAATTGCTGCGTTTCTACGTCACAGACGATGCTCGTCACATGCCCGTCCGCATTGACTTCTACCTACGTTTTGGCACCGCCAAAGCATTCCTCGCACAAAGTCAATAACAAAGGTTGCGGCCTGCCGCAACAAGACCATGTGTTCTTATGCTGATACAGAACTGACGAATGTTCCGTTTGTCATCATTGACTAATTGATCGTCACTAAGAAGTCACGAAGCTGACTGGCGTCCACATCCCCCATCTGATATTCCTTCTCCGCATCATCCTTCACCATCTTCAGC
>JBGUMY010000066.1:0-2014 GCA_045117095.1 Bacteroidaceae bacterium
AGTCGGCGGATGACAAGAGCACGCTGATCTACGACAGCAATGCCGAGCACTTCTCCATGAAGTGGTGGAGCCAGTACACCAACCATGAGTTGTTCCCCAACAACGACTGGTGTACGGAGAAATACGAGTCGGGGAAATACTCTTTGGTCGGACGCATCGTCTTTGACGCGCTGACGGGCAAGGCGGTGGTTGACCCGCATAATCCGTTGACGGGCACTTGGCGCATCATCAGTGATCAGGTGAAGAGTCTGGACAACATCAAGAAGGAATTGCCGGCGTTGCGGGAGCAGAGCCAAAATCACTTTTTCTTCAACAGCTTCGTCGTACTGTCTCCCGAGAATGCGGTTTGGGTCATGGGAGGACTTTTCGGCAATGTGGAAAGGGTGGAATACGACGGCAAGAATGCCTTTAAGACGTTCCGCAACGACAGCGAGAATGACTATCAAGTCAAGTGGCTGTCAAAAGACTGCATCGCTGTGTGGCACCGCACGAGCAGCCAGAACTGGATAATTTTTGAGCGCCTGACTGGCGGACAGACGCCGCTGAGCAGCATCGCCAGCCAATTCATTCGGAGGAACAAATAATTCGGATCTATCGCCTAAATAGTATCGGGAGGATGCAGAGCGCATCCTCCCGATACTTTACTATACATTATATATATTATTCGGGTTCGCTTCTCACCCATTTATGGTATGCTTATAGCGCATGAGGGGTATTTCGGGGTCAGTGAAATGTCCGTACCTTTGCACCGAAATTAGAAATCAAAATAATTAACGACAAAAAACTTAGAGAGAAATGAACAAGAAGGTATTAACTTTGTTTTTAGCGATAGCATCGCTGGGACTGGTGTCGTGCAACAGCAACGACGATGAAACGGGAATTGTGATTGAAGGTATTGACCTCTCGAAAGATGTGGATTGCTGCTCGGCGGAGGAGGCACTGCAGGTCTATAAGTTCATTCAGACGGTGCGCATCATCCCTGAACTCTCCACATCGGTGGACGGTCTGTACGAAGTGTGGGCATATTCCAAGACGGGTACGCTGCACAGGGGCTACAACGACCTCTATTTCGTGGTGACCAAGAAGAAAACGGGCAACTACGTGAAGTATTTTGACATCAAGAATGTCACGCCGCTGATGAACATGGTCAAGATGAACATGTGGCACAGCACGCCTGTGGGCAGCACGTTCGAGGTGTTCGACACGACAAGACCCGCTGTGAAGCATGGATGGGTGTCGCTCCTCATGAATACGAGCGATGCAGGCTCATGGCAGTTCTCCTACGACATCGAAGTGCTGGGCAGCAAGGGTGGCGTACAGAACAAGCCCATCAACGTGGATGCTCTGCCTGACGGACAAGATTGGCTTAAGAATTTCAAGGTGGGCGATGACACTTACTTCCTCTCATTGGTGAATCCATCTGATTGGCAGACTGGCACGAACACCATCCAGGCGTATATCTCCAAAAAGAGTAATCCCATCACCACACCTTACGCCTTGGCTACGGAGACATTCACCGTGGAGATAGACCCTCGTATGCCCGACATGGGTAACCACACGTCACCTGACAACGTGGCACTGACCAAGCAGCAGGATGGCAGCTACACGGGTAGCATCAACCTGACCATGACGGGTCTCTGGCGCATCCACCTGACGGTGAGGGATGCAGAGGGCAACATCGTGGCAGGAGGAGACGACTTGAAAGACGGGTACAGTTCGCTCTACTGGGATGTAACTTTGTAACCAAACAACAAAAAACTTCATCATGATTGCATTAGCATTATCAATATTACTCTCAACTGATACACTCGCCACCTCGTCACACACTATCGACGAGGTGGTCGTGGTATCAACGGCAGGCGAAGGACGGAAACGTTCGGCGAAGGGACAGGTGGCAAGCATCGACGAGCACTTGGCAGAACTATCTCACGTGAACTTAGTGAGACGAGGCTCGTATGCTTGGGAGCCTGTGGTAAACAACATGGCGACGGAGCGTGTCTCCACCACCATCGAC
>JBGUMY010000067.1:0-10917 GCA_045117095.1 Bacteroidaceae bacterium
TTGCAGTTGACGAAATGAGGGAACCAATCCCAGTTGCGACGTGTGTAGCCGTCTTTCGTCTTCGAGGTGGACACCTCATGCGAGCACTCCACGGGAATCGTCTCAGGACCATCGATGACCGTCATGCCATTCAGCATCACGTGCTCCATCGTGGTAGTGGCACTCACAGCCTTTACAAACGGGTCTTTGTCACCATCGCTGGTTGACCATCCGCAGGCATCGAAACGGATGCCCAACTGACCGGCATAGCCACCCACGTAGGCTCCTAAGCAGTTGCTCTCGATGTCGAAGAAGTCGTTGGCCATCGTGTACTTCTCACAACAGATGAAGTTCTCAGGATGGGCGGTCAGCCGTTTCTTCAATGCCGTGTTCTTCATGTAGGCGATGGGCATCATGTGGACAGAGAAGTAGGCCTGCGTGAAGCTTACCACGAGGTAGCCACCATACTCCTGACAGTAGTCGAGGATGTGGGCGAAGGTGTTCAGACGCTGTTCGAACGATGGTTGCCCCGTGTCGCCAAATCCCCAGAACTGCTCGGCGAAGTTCCATCCGATGAAGTTGGGATATTGCTGAAAATACTTTTCATAATAGGTGAAATCTGTGTCGGAGAAACGGCTGTGGGAACCGCTGGCTGGCTGAATCATGCACCACACGCGCTTCCCGGCACAGGCCTTGAGCCATGAGTCGCACACATCAGGACCATTGCAACACACGGCGTCAGTAGCTGAGAGCGAAAGATTGAACACAACGAAGGGACGGATGTCCTCTGGCACCATCTCGATGATGCGTTCAGGGTCGGGCGCGTTCCATGTGTCGATATGAATCAGCCACATTGGTTGTTCTGGAGAGATGGGACGACGCAAGGGAACGGCTACTGCGAAAGTAAACGAACAAATAGTCAAATAAAAATAAAGTAACAGCCTTTTCATAAAACAATTGGTTTTGGTGAATATTTCTGGCTGCAAAGGTACGAAGAATGCAACAAAACTCGCATAGGATTTTGTTGCATTGACAGGATAAAACGTATCACTATTTGTGCGTTTCAGCGTATTCCGAGGGTGACTGGCCGAAATGGGTCTTGAATGCAGTGGAGAATTGGGCCAAGTCGGAATAGCCCACGCTGTAAGCCACCTGAGAGATATTCACCTTGCCTTCGCGTAACAAGCGGGCGGCCTGCTCCATGCGAAGGTTGCGCAGGAACTTGCCAGAGGCGATACCCGTGATGTCCTTCATTCTGCGATGCAGTTGTGCACGGCTGAGACCCACCTCGCTGGCCAGCACCTCGACGTTGAATTCAGGGTCAGACATGCGGGCGTTGACCACCTGCATGATGCGCTCCATCAAAGTTTCATCATTGCCTTTCACCTCAATGTTCTCCAGGCGTTCCTCCTGACTGACGGCACCACTGAACTTGCCACGTAGGCGTCGCACGCTGTCGATGAGATTGTCTATCTGGATGTGCAGTTCTTCCATGTCGAAAGGCTTGGCAATGTAAGCATCGGCTCCAGACTTCAGGCCTTCGAGTTTATGTTCCACTTCTGACTTGGAGGTGAGCATGATGACGGGCAACTGCGAAATTTGCGGGTTGTCCTTGATGCGCTTGAGCAGTGTAAATCCGTCCATCTCGGGCATCATCACGTCGCTGATGACTAAATCGTATGGAGCGGTAAGGAGCAGTTTCAGTGCCTCCTTGCCATTGGGTGCGTAATCGAACTTGTAACGATGCCCCAATTCTGTAATGATGTAGTCGGCAATCTCGTGTTCGTCATCGGCAATGAGGATGCGGGGCTTTGAGCTGCTCGATGAGACTCCTTTGGAGGCTGTGGATAATTGTGAATGATGAATTGTGATTGGTGAATTGGATTCCGCCTCTATCTGTTCAGGTTTCAGATGGTTGTTGCCCTTGGGCAATGTAACGGTGAATAAGGCACCTCCACCGTCATGATGGGTTGCCTTGATCTGTCCGCCATGCATCAGGGTGATGGCGCGACTTAGGTTCAGGCCGATTCCTGTGCCGTGCATCCCAATGTCTTCGGCATTCCGTCCCTGATAGAAGCGTTCGAAGAGCCGTTCAGGGTTCTCATTCTTAAAGCCAATGCCGTTGTCGGCCACCTGAATCACGATGTCATTGTCTGTCTCGCTCAGCGTAACCTTCACCTCGCCACCGTCGGGTGTGTATTTGAAAGCATTACTGAGCAGGTTTGAGATGACTTTGTCGAACTGGATGCGGTCAATCCAAGCAGACCCATCCCCAGCCCCTCCCTGTGAGAGAGGGGAGTGGTTAGTCTTGTCCTCGAAAGTGAAAGTTATGTTACGTTCATTGGCCGTAAACTCGTAGAGCTTACAGATTCCATTGATAAAACCAATCATGTTCGTCTCGCGGCAGTGCAACTGCATTTGGTTCTTGTCGATGCGTCGTTCGTCGAGAATCTGGTTCACCAGTTGCAGCAGACGCTGGGCGTTGCGGTCGATGGCATCTGTCGTAGTTGACAGTTGAGCGTCGAGTGTTGACAGTTGGTCTGCGTTTAATCCATTCACGTTCAGATTCTTCAATTTTCCCACTGCTCCCATGATGAGTGTCAGCGGAGAACGGATGTCGTGCGTGGCATTGATGAGGAAGCGCATCTTGTCCTCCTCAAACCTGCGGTTGGCACGGCGGCGCCACATCAATCCTATAAGACCAAGAAGACCTATAACGCAAAGGAAATATACCACATACGCCCATGTCGAACGCCACCATGGTGGCGTCACATCGATGGTGATAGTGGTTACAGGTGAATAGCTGCCTGCCGACAAAGCCCGTACCTCAACGTTATAGGTGCCAGGCTGTAAATGGTTCAGTTGTATTGTGTTTTGACCTTCTTGATTCTGCTGCCAAGAGCCGTCGTTAATACGATGCTCGAAGATGATGTTACCTGGGTTGTTGAAATCGAGCAGCGAGAATTCCAACTGCATGGAGTTGTCGAGGTAGGAGACAAAGTAGTGGTCGGACAAGGTACTCATGGCTTTATCGGCTACATAGAGACCCGTCAGTTTCACGTTAGGCAATGTAGTGTGGCTGCCCGTCACTTCCGTCGGGCGGAACACGGCCAGACCGTTGTTGGTGGCAAAGCAGATGCGTCCATCAGTAGTATTCAGACCTACGCCATTAAGATATTCCCTGGCGGTGAGTCCGTTGCCGTTGACGTGGCCGATAAACGTCTTTTGCGTCAAGTCGTATTGCCAGATGCCCTTCGAGGTGGAACACCAAATAATGCCGGCCTGTGCTTCGATGATATAGCCCACCGTTTTATTGTCCAGCCCAAGGAGTTCAGCCTCCTGCCCAGTAGTGAGTCGATATAATCCCTGTTCTGTGCCTACCAGAATGTCGCCCTTGTGAGTCTGGCAGAGCGAGAAGCAGAGGATGCCTTCGAGTTGTACCTGTTGGAACTGGTCGGTCTGTGGGTCATAGCATGACACACCCGACGATGTGGCTATCCAGAGGCATCCGTTACGGTCAGTCTTCATCGCCATCACCCAGTTGTTGCACAGACCGCAGTCATGACTGTCGAAATGCTTCAGTTCCTTCGATAGGGTGTCATATTTCCAAAAGCCCTTGGAGAAGGTGGAGAAATAGAGGTTGCCTTTCCTGTCATCGGTGATAGCGTTAATCTTGTCGCAGTCGAACGTCGCTATTTTCTCGGAACGTCCCGTCAGCGGGTCGTAGGCATAGAGAGCATCGTCTGTACCTATCCAATAGTACCCCTCCGAGGTGCGGTAGATGCATTCTACATTCGCTGGTGACGAGGGATGGGCGATGATGCGGCCAAAGGCATCGAAGCCGTAGATGCCGTTGCCCTGTACTGTACACCATACATGTCCACCGTCACCCTCGCAGACGGAGGTAATGGCCGAGGCGATATCAATTCCCTGAGAGTTGAATGTCCAGGCGGAAAACTGAGACTGTTGGGCGGAAAGCATCATTAGCCCCTTCGATTGGCACCCTAACCAGATATTGTGCTGGCGGTCTTCGGTGATGGCCCATATCTTGGCACTATTGAGATTCATGCCATTTGCCACAGCCTCTACTCGCTCCAGCTTATTGCTCTTGGCAGGCAGACGATAGAGTCCGTCCCCTCGCGTACCTATATATATATTCCCCTGGCTGTCGGCAAAGACACGTCGGATGACGGCATCGCTGCCCATCGCACTCATGTCAATATCGGGTACAGTAAGTCTTCCATCCTTATAACTATGGAAGCCATGCAGACAGATAATAAGCACTTCGCCATCCCTCATTCCCGACGTACCGATTCCCGACGTACCGTTGCCTATCCGTTGCCTTTCAACAAAATCTACCACAAACCCCTGCGTCGATTTCATCCGATGAAGGTGACTACTCCCCTCACTTACAGGGAGGGGATGGGGGTGGGTCTCTTTCATCGTCAGTTCTTCACCAAAGTTACATTGCCACAACCGCCCCTGACTATCCTCGAACACGCTGTTGACAAAGGGCATCTTGGTGTCACCCTCGTTGAAGTCTGCCGCCATCCCATCACGAATATAATAGAGTCCGTGATAACCACTGGTAGCCACAACGAGTCTACCGTCCTTTAGTTGTGTCATCTTGGTAACGCGCGGATGCATCCCTCTCTCAAAAGGATAGTGTACGAAGTGCCCTGTACCATAGTCGTAACGATCCAGTCCCTTGCTGGTGCCCACCCACAACTGTCCGTCCTTGTCGCACAACAGACAGATAGCATTACTGCTACAGATGGTTGTCGTATCCTCCGGCTGGTGCTGATACTCAATGAACCGATAGCCGTCGTACCGGTTCAGTCCGTAGTCGGTAGCTATCCACATATACCCGTATCTATCTTGACACAGGTCGTTAATCAGTCCGCTGGAAAACCGCTCCGACGGAACGAAATGCCCTGTCTGCCCCCAAATGGCAATGTGCTGGAAGATTAGGAGAACCAATAACACATAACGCCACCAAAGGCAAACTGGTAAATATTTGCTTTGTAATAGTCGCATCATCATTCCGTTAATTCAAAATTACTCAATGCATAAAGAGGAACAATGTCGACATGCTTCAAGTCCAGCAAACCACTCTGTCACAGCTGCAGGCATACCACCTACAAGATAAAATGAACATGCTATATTTTTCTCGGTTTTGATGTTTAGATGGTGCAAAGGTATAAAAAACATCCCAAATTTTGGGAAAAAAATCATAAAAAACCATCCAAAATACCGTTCAAAACAAAAAGTTGGGGTAAAAAACAGGAATCCATTTTCAGATTCTCTGTAGGAGAGTCTTGCTGATAGCCTCTATATGAATTATTCGTGGCTCTGTAGATAGTTGCAGTAGATACGGATGGCCGTTTCCACCATCCGCACACACGGACGTTTCTTGTAGTATTCGTCTGTGCGAGGCTCGGGGGTAGCTACAATCTTGATTTCAGGGATGGTGCCGTCGGCACGTTGTTTGTTGAGGCCAAGCAGTTCCTTGCAGATGATGGAACCTGTCTCTGCCTTGAAGTCAGCAGCCAGTCGCTGCACCACTTCATAGTTCTTCTTTTTCAGTTCTTGGTCAGGGTAGTCACCCTTCACTTCGAGACCTGCCAACATGAACATGCCACAGGCTGTTCCGCAGGTTTCACGCATACGACCGATGCCCCCACCAAAAGAACCCGAGATGTGGGCAGCAAAAGACTCGTCCAGTCCGTAGTAGTCGGCAAATGCCAACACTACGGACTGGGCGCAATTATAACCTTGCTTGAAGTAAGCAACGCCTTTCTGGACTCGTTCTTCAGTGGTCATCGACTCTTAACTCTAAACCTCCGTTCTCCCCTCCTTTGGAGGAGTCGGAGAGGCTTCTAAACCCTCATCTGTTCTTGTACATGTCATCGTAGTACTTCTCATAGTCGCCGCTGGTGATGTTGTCCATCCAGGCTTCATTTTCGAGGTACCACTTCACGGTTTTCTCAATGCCCTCTTCGAACTGGAGAGAAGGTTCCCAACCGAGTTCTGCTTGGAGCTTGCGTGAGTCGATGGCATAGCGGGCATCGTGTCCTAAGCGGTCAGTCACGTAGGTGATGAGGTCGAGGTCGGCACCTTCTGGACGGCCCAACAGACGATCAACGGTTTTGATGACCACCTTGATGATGTCGATGTTCTTCCATTCGTTGAAGCCGCCGATGTTGTAAGTCTCAGCTACCTTGCCGTTATGGAAGATGGTGTCGATGGCACGGGCATGATCCACCACATAGAGCCAGTCGCGCACATTCTCACCTTTGCCATACACAGGCAGAGGTTTGCGGTGACGGATATTGTTGATGAACAATGGGATCAACTTCTCTGGGAACTGATAAGGCCCGTAGTTATTCGAGCAGTTGGTCACGATGGTTGGCATACCGTAGGTGTCGTGATAAGCCCTCACGAAGTGGTCACTGCTGGCTTTCGAGGCGCTATAAGGAGAGTGAGGATTGTACTTCGTGGTTTCCAAGAAGAAATCAGTGCCGTAGGCGGCATGGTGTTCAGCACTTGAAGCCGTCGTGGTGAAAGGACTCTCCACGCCCTCTGGATTCGTCAGTTTCAGGGCACCATACACCTCATCGGTCGAGATGTGGTAGAAACGCTTGCCTTCATACTTCTCAGGCAGACTCTCCCAGTAGAGTTTGGCAGCCTGCAACAACGAGAGTGTACCCATCACATTGGTACGGGCGAAAGTGAAGGGATCTTTGATGCTTCTGTCCACGTGACTCTCAGCGGCCAAATGGATGATGCCATCGATACGCTCATCCTGCATCAGCTGGTAAAACGCATCGAAGTCGCAGATGTCCATTTTCACGAACTTGTAATTGGGCTTGTCCTCCACATCCTTCAGATTGGCGAGGTTGCCTGCATACGTCAACTTGTCGAGGTTGATGATTTTGTACTCGGGATACTTGTTCACAAAGAGGCGTACCACATGGCTTCCAATGAAGCCAGCACCGCCTGTAATCACAATGTTTCTTTTGAATTCCATCATGTTAAGCACTATTCCTTTTTAATTTGCGGTGCAAAGGTACGAAAAAGTTAAGAGTTAAGAGTTATAAATTAAAATTTATTTGCCTTTTGGCTTGATTTTCACATAGAAAAACTCCTTACCTCCCCAACTCCTTAGAAATAGTTGATGGAAAAGAAAAAAATTGCTACCGCAATCGTTAGCCATTCTTTGACTGACAAAAGCGGTAGCAAATTTTTCACTTTTCACTTACATCAAGCCTTGCTTGATTACTTGATTTCGATGTTCAAGGTCTCTTTCGCCTTCTCTTCCTCCGTCTTCTTTGGAATGTTGATGGTCAGCACACCGTCTGCCATACCAGCTACAATCTTCGATTTCTCTACGTTGTCGGGCAGTGAGAAGCGCTGCTCAAACTTGCTGTAGCTGAACTCCCTGCGCAGGTAGGTCTTCTTTTCGCCACCTTCCTTGGTCTCGTTCTTCTTCTCCATGCTGATGACAATGTCGCCATCGTGGGTCAGCTGAATCTTGAAGTCATCCTTGGTCATGCCAGGAGCGGCTACCTCAACTTTGTACTCTGTCTTGTCTTCCGAAACGTTGATGGCTGGTGTTGTGCCATGATATTTAATGGTTGGCATCCAGTTGTCATCGAAAAGATCGTTGAACAATGAAGGGATCCATCCCTGATTGCGTGTTGAATAAACTGTAGGCATCATAGTTTTGTCCTCCTTAGTTTTATTTTAATTAAACAATTTGTTGTTTTCGATTTATTATTTCCGAGCTTGGTTGGCCTTCGAGAACCTCTCTAAGCTTTCCGTGCTCTGCCTATCCTAAGAGCAATTCTGATGCCTAACTGCCACTTTGTCAACGCTTTTAAACTCCGTTAAACCTTCCCCGTGGGCATTTAAACTCCGTTAAACTTTGCCCCTGCCAACGGCTGACTTTTTGTCAAAGAATAGCAAGTAATGCCTGACATAATACACTTTTTCGTTCAATAATTTGCTCGTTTCAGAGAATACCACTAAATTTGTGGCATCAATAAGATAAAATACTCAAATCAATGAGAAAGCTAAGAAACGCATTTGTTGGGAGCGTCATCAGCCTGGCCTCCATCACCGCTGCGGCACAGAACCCTATTATCTGTGACCGCTATACGCCTGACCCTGCACCATACGTGCACAACGATACACTATATCTGTTTGTGGACCACGACGAGGACGTGACTGAGAACAACTACTTCACCATGAAGGACTGGTTGCTGTATAGTACGGTCGATATGGTGAACTGGACTTATCGGGGCACTCCACTGACAGGCAACACGTTCAAGGCATGGGCGAAGACCGACAACGACTGCTGGGCAAGCCAGTGCATAGAGCGCAACGGCAAGTGGTACTGGTATGTGACTGCCACCATCAAGGGAGAGGCATATCCCGGCATTGGCGTGGCAGTGGCTGACCATCCTGCTGGTCCTTACAGGGATGCCATCAAGAAGCCTTTGGTGAAAGGCTGGTTCAAGATAGACCCGACGGTTTTTGTCGACGATGATGGCCAGGCTTACCTCTTCTATGGCAACAACATGCTGTGGTATGCCAAGTTGTCGAGGACAATGATGGCCATTATAGGTGGGGAAATAGAGGTGAAGACCAAGGACGAGAAGGCTTTTGGTCCCTATAAGGGCTATAATGATGATGGCACGCCGAAGACCAACTTTGAGGAGGCTTCGTGGGTGTATAAGCGAAACGGAAAGTACTATCTCGAATATGCGGCAGGTGGAGTGCCAGAGCACTGGGCCTACTCGACGGCTGACAAGATTGCAGGCCCCTGGACATATCAGGGCAAGGTAATGGGTCAGGCAGATAACAGCTTCACGATTCATGGGGGTACGGTGGAGTTCAAGGGACACCACTATCTGTTCTATCACAACGGGAGGCTGGCAGGTGGCGGTGGTTACAAGCGTTCCACCTGTGTGGAGGAATTCACGCCCAAGGAAGACGGTTCACTGCCCCTCATCAAAGCCACGACAAAAGGTGTGGCACCTTTGCAGACCCTTGACCCCTACGCACGTCAAGAAGCTGAAACCATCAACCAATCTCAGGGTGTGAAGTGCATGGGCGACTACACGGGCTGTTATGTGACCGACATCAGCAGCAACGACTATATCAAGGTGCGCAATGTGGACTTTGGCGAGGCTGGTGCGAAGGTGTTCACTGCCAAGGTGAAGGCGAATCACACTGCCAAACTGTCCATCCGTGTGGGCAGCAAGACGGGAAGCATCAAGGGTACAATGTCCATCAACCCGACAGACGGTGAATGGCAGGACGTAACGTGCGAACTGACCACACCCATCACCGGTATCTGTGACATCTTCTTCACCTTCTCAGGCAACGGCACTTCGCTGTTCGACTTCGACTCGTGGCAGTTCGCCGAGGAGCCTTTGGCCATCAAAGACATCTCCACCCCCTACCCTTCCCATTCTTCCATCTACGACCTGAGTGGACGCAGGGTCATCGACACCCATCAACCAGGACTGTATATCAAGAACGGAAAGAAACTGCTGGTGAAATAAATACAAGTAACATTGCAAAAAAGTAAAAAATGGCAAAGAAAGAAGAGGGAAAGAGTCAGCTGACCCCGATGATGAAGCAGTTTTATGACTTGAAAGCAAAGCATCCTGATGCTGTGCTGCTGTTTCGTTGTGGTGATTTCTACGAAACCTATAATGAGGATGCTGCGGTGGCAGCTGAAATATTGGGCATCACACTGACGAAACGGAGCAGCGTGGCGGGCACATCGGCAAGTGGTACAGCGATGGCGGGTTTCCCCTATCATGCGCTGGACTCCTATCTGCCCAAACTCGTCAGGGCTGGCAAGCGTGTGGCAATCTGTGACCAGTTGGAAGACCCCAAACTGACGAAGAAGTTGGTGAAGAGAGGCATCACAGAACTGGTGACTCCTGGTGTGGCGATGACCGACAATGTGTTGACCACGAGGGAAAACAACTTCTTGGCATCTGTCCATTTTGGTAAGTCAGCGTGTGGTGTGGCGATGCTTGACATCTCGACGGGCGAGTTCTTGTGTGCGGAAGGAACGGTGGATGTGGTGGAGAAATTGCTGACGAACCTGGCACCGAAGGAGATTCTTTTCGAACGGGGCAAGCGGTCGATGTTTGAGAGCGTGTTTGGGAATAAGTATTTTACTTATGAGATGGATGACTGGATCTATACGGACGAAGCGGCGCGAAAACGCCTCCTGACGCATTTCGGCACGAAAAACCTGAAAGGCTTTGGCGTGGAACATCTGAAGAATGGAGTGGTAGCTGCTGGAGCCGTTTTGTACTATCTGGAGCAGACCCAGCATACGCACATCTCACATATCCGCAGCATCCGTCAGATAGAGGAGAACAAATATGTGCGGATGGACAAGTTTACGTTGCGGAGTTTGGAACTGCTCGGTTCGATGAACGAGGGAGGCAATAGTTTGTTGGGCGTGATAGACAAGACGGTCAGTCCGATGGGTGCGAGAATGTTGAGGCGATGGATGGTCTTTCCGCTGAAGGATGTGAAGCCCATTGTGGAACGCCAGAATGTGGTGGAACACTTCTTCAAAGAACCTGATTTGAGGGATGCCATCGAGGAACTTCTGCATCAGATTGGTGACTTGGAACGCATCGCTAGCAAGGTGGCGACGGGACGTGTCAGTCCTCGTGAGATGGCACAGCTGATGAATGCCCTGAAAGCCATCGAACCCATCAAGCAACTCTGTCTGGAGGCTGAGAGTGAGAGCCTGCAACGGTTTGGAGAGCAATTGGACGCCTGTCTGACGCTGCGTGAACGCATCGAAAGGGAGCTGAAACCCTCGCCTCCTGTCCAATTGGCCAAGGGCGGTGTGATCTCCGATGGCGTGAACCCCGAACTGGATGAGTTGCGGCAGAT
>JBGUMY010000068.1:0-2038 GCA_045117095.1 Bacteroidaceae bacterium
AACTCTGCGGTATTGCTCAGGCGATGGATGTGGATGGTGAACAAACCTTCTTCCTTTCTGTAGGAGGGGATGAAAAGAAGGCATTGACCTTCACGCTGGAACGCGATGGCGACTTCTTGGGTGCAGCCACTCGTACTGGCATCATCTATCAGGCTGATACACTGGAGGGTACAACTGATGTGCCGAAGGTCATCGACTTTAGCGAAACGACTGCATACGAGACAGGCATCTGGTACACGCTCACAGGCATCCGTGTGGGAGAACGCCGACCCATGACCTCTGGCGTGTATATTTTCAATGGACAAAAAGTTGTAATCAAGTAATATAAAAAGACAATGAAAAAGATATATTCAATCATGATGATAGCTGCTACCCTCACCCTGTGGTGTGGGTGCAGCTCGTCGGATGACGACGACAACAACAAGAATTCTTGCAACAATAATGGTAGCCAAAGTGGGGAACAGGTAGCGAATGCACCTGGTTGGACATTTAATCCCTCTCCCCCTGCTGGTGACATTGAGGGACTCCCTGATTGGAAAAAGGTGAACTTCTACGACTATGACAACAACATGACGGCCATTGTATTTGTTTCGACAGATTTTGGTACAAAAGTGACAGAGAGTGACCGCATGGCTGCCGTCATCAATGGAGAGGTGCGAGATGTGTGCACACCTGTTTATTATAATCTCCCAGATGAAAAGCCGCTGTTGTTTTTCATGCTCTATATCCCATTCAATACAGGAGAAGACGGAGTGGATTTGCAATATTACAATGCCCAACGGAATCAGACATACATACAGAAGAATCAATTCAGCGTGAACGATGACACGGTGGGTGATGATGATTTATTCCTCTTCTCATTGCGGCCAATGTTGATTCAGGTCTTCACGCTCCCCAAAAATGTGCCGTTCACACCTACTGAAAACGATGAGATGGCTGCATTTATCGGGGATGAGTGTTGTGGCGTGGCTGAATTGTCAGACACTGTGAACTCTGAGCGCTATTGGGCTGTTGTGGCTTACGATATGAATCAACGTCATGAAAAGGCATATATACGCTATTATAGTGCTGACACGAAGACCATCTACGAGACTGAACCTTTCCTTGACTTTACACAACCTCTTATCGTAAACGAGCCCTATACACTTCAGTTCAAATAATCACATCTTTGTACTCTAAGCATTAAAATGATGACAATATGAAGAAAATGATTTTATGGGTCACTATGCTTCTTATGGCTTTCTGTGGCAGCGTGAAGGCACAGGTGATGAAAACTGCTGATCTGGAGAAGTATGCAAAGAATCGTTATGGAGAGAAATGGCTCGATGCAGCTTTGAACCTCTCCAGAGACCTGAAACTGGACAAGAATGAGAGTTTGACGTATCAGCAGGTCATTGAGGCTCCAGGCAAACAAAAGCAAGATTTGTATGTGGCACTCAACTATTGGGCGACCGCCACTTTCAAGGATAAGCAGGCCATCACGCTCAATGATAAAGAGGCGGGGTGCATCATCATCTCGTCCACCATCGAAAACATTGCTGAGCACATGGGCACGTTGAACAAGTATTCTGTGAGCATCACACCTGTCATTCGTCTGGACATCAAAGAAGGTCGGGTGCGTGTGACTTACACGGTGCAGAACTATGATGTGTTGGCTGATATCAGTGGTGGCTGGCTCTCACCTACGGATTCGAACAAGAAAACTTACGGGGATTCGAAACGCAAGGCTGATGACAAGACGAACGCCAACCTGTATGATGAACAATGGGAGATTGCCAAACACTATCCCTTCGTGGCTCAAGACCCGCAGAAGCGTACGTGTGCTAAGGCGTTGGTCATGACTCACGCTTACTCAAATGCCATTATGGACAAAGTGGAAGAGGCATTGAAGCATGGCATCACGGGGACTGACGATGATGATTGGTGATTTTGTTGAAGGATAGGACTATGAACGTAAAAAAGGGAAGCTAACGGGATTTTTGTCCCTTTAACTTCCCTTTAACTTGAAAGAGGTCTATTAGATTCCAAGTGCGTTCTT
>JBGUMY010000069.1:0-14009 GCA_045117095.1 Bacteroidaceae bacterium
GAGCCGCCAAGTACAGCAAGATTTACGTGCAGTCCTTGCAGGTTATCCCTGGTGAGGAGTTTGCAGCCGTGGTTGCTTCCGTCAAGAAATTCATGAACAACGGTTACATCAGCAGCACCGACTTCGATGCTCACTTGGATGATGAATATCTGGCTAAGTTGGCAGAAGACGAGGCCATCTTCCTTGGTATGCCTCTGCTCAACGATCCTGAGGTTGATGTACCTGCAGTTGCTAAGGAACTGGATGCTCTTTATAAAGACGAAGCCGCTCAGGGTGCTGTGGCTTTCATGGGTCACGGTAACCCCGACAAGTACGACACTTTCAAGGCTAATGTTCGTTACACCCAGCTCGAAGAGGAGTTACAGAAGCTCAACCCCAACTACTTCGTAGGAACAGTCGATATGGCAGACAATTTCAAGCAGGATGTGATGGGTCGCATGAAGGACAACGGCATCAACAACGGAAAGGTATATCTCCACGCTCTTATGTCTATTGCCGGTGACCATGCTCACAACGACATGGCAGGCGGATACGATGGCGAAAATGAGGATGAGTATTGGGACGAAGAGGATCCTGAGAGCGAGGACAACAGCTGGTTTGAGTACTTCAAGCACAACAGCTACACGCCAGTGGTGCCTGTTGTGAAGAACCACCCACAGGGTCTGTTGGAACTTGAAGGTGTCCTGAAAGTATGGATTGATCATACCAAGAACGCTGAGTACTTGGAGGACGCTTACCACAGCATGTACCCAGAAGAGTAAAACAAGTTTTCCATTCTATATCAATGATAAAAAAAGTGTTTTTCGTGGCGGCGCTCTCATGCGGGAGCGTCGCCTTTGCCCAAATACATAAGATGGAGCATCGCGACTCCACTGTGACGGAACGCATCTACAACCTCAACCCTGTGGTGGTGACGGGTTCTGGACACCATCAACGGCTCAAATCGACCGCCACGCCCGTTCGTGTGCTATCGGCTCAGGAGATTCATGAGCAGGGCATCAGCACCTTCGACGCAGCCCTCACACGCATGATGCCGCAGGTGTCGATGGCGCCCAACTCGATGGGTACGTTCTTGCGGCTGAACGGGCTTGGAAACAAATACATCCTCATCCTCATCAATGGTCAGAAGTTGACGGGCGACATCTCCAACAATGTGGATCTCAACCGCATCAACATGGCACGTGTGAAACGTATTGAGGTGCTGGATGGGGCGGCTTCCTCGCTCTATGGAAGCGATGCCATTGCTGGTGTCATCAATATCATCACCGACCAACCCACACAGCATCTCGTCGCGGTAGAGAGCAACACCCGTGTCTCGGGCAAGGGACAACTGACGGAGGCGGTCACACTCGACATCTTCACGCACGGCTTCGGTTCTTACACGTCGTTCACTCACGACCGTGCTGACAGATACCAGAACAACCATCTGGAGTATGTGAAGGGTTCGGACACAGAGACACAGCCAACCCTTGCGCCGCTCTATACCGGTTATCGGTCCCATCTCATCGGGCAGAAATTCACCTATTCGCCCATTGAGCAATTAGCTTTGAATGCTGGTTTCGACTATTCCCATAAACGTACAGACCGTCCAGACACCCATCCCGACATCACGGGAGGTACTGACTATGAGATGCGCTACAAAGGTTTCCGATGGAATGCTGGTGGTATCTACAAGTTCACGCAGAAGAACTCGCTGCAAGCGACTTTCACCGCCGACCGCTTCCGTTATGGCAAGGAATACGATGTGGAAACCAAGACGAACCAGGTGGGTGACTATCTTCTCTCGAAGAGTCAGCATGCCTATGAAGCCGACCTCAAATCCATCCTTGGACTGGTCAAGTCGGGTACGACCATCGTCGGAGCTAACTGGCGCAGGGACGAACTTGAAGCCAGTTCGGGAAACATCGACAAGGGGGTATATACCTTTGCCTTCTATGGACAGCATGAGCAGAAGTTTCTCCATTGCATGACTGCCACCCTGGGTGCCCGCTACACACATCATCAGACTTTCGGCGATCACTTCACGCCTAAAGCGACGCTGATGTACTCGCAAGGAGCTTTCAATCTCCGTGCCACCTACTCTGCGGGATTCCGTGCACCAGGATTGGATGAGCTTTACTACCACTACTATGCGGTCAATCGTGGCAAGCCCCAAATCAGTTTCGGAAATAAAAACCTGAAGCCCGAGAAGAGCAACTACTTTGCCCTCAATGCGGAATACCACACCGACATGCTATTGGTGAGCGTGACGGGTTACCTCAACCGCATCAATGATATGGTCATCAAAGAGAACATCGACATCGACCCGAAATCGCTTGCCATGCTCCAAGAGGAATTTCCTGAGATGACCACCGATGAGGCAAACAAACTGGAACGCTATGCCCTCTACCAAAACAGTGACAAAGGTGACGTAAAAGGCATCCAACTAAACATCTCTGCCAACCTCTTCCCTGGCTTCAACCTTTCTGCCAACTATGCCTACACCTATGCCCGCACCAAGTCCGTATCCGACGGTGCTCTCCCCGAAGAGTCCCGTTGGTCTCCCCTCGAGCGCTCCATCCGCAACACCGCCACCCTATCACTGAACTACCACCTCACCTCCCACCGCTACGCCCTCAACATCAACCTCAACGCCCGTCTCCAATCCAGCACCTACTATACCGGCTCCTACGAAGACGCCCCAGGCTATGGTCTTTGGAATCTCAACACCACCCATACGTTCGACTGCAACCAGTTCCTACTCGAACCCAGCCTCGGTGTGGATAACATCTTCGACAAGACAGACCACCGCATTGACTCTTCCGTCCGCAAAGTGGCACTCTATCATCCTGGTCGAATGCTGACCCTCGGACTACGGCTTCGATTCAAACAATAAGATACCTTCAAATTATCAAGTAATGAATAAGATTATCCTTGCAGGCATAGGGCCTGGCAGTCCTGAAGACATCACTCCAGCAGTCATCAATGCGATAGGAGAAGCAGATGCCGTGGTAGGTTACAAGCCCTATTTTCAGTATATCACCCCCTATCTGAAACCTGGGTGCGAGTGCATCGACACTGGCATGAAGCATGAACGTGAACGTGCGGAACAAGCCTTTGCCCTGGCAGAGCAAGGCAAAACCGTTGTGGTCATCTCCTCCGGTGATGCCGGCATCTATGGCATGACCCCCTTGATATGGGAGATGTATCTCTCACGCTACCCTTCCACCCCTACCTCCCCTCCGGGCATGGCGGTTGCCTCGCCATGTCCCCTCGAAATCATCGCCCTCCCCGGCATCTCCGCCTTCCAAAAGGCAGCCTCCCTCCTCGGTGCTCCCATCGGCCATGACCTCTGTACTATCTCTCTCAGCGACCTCATGACCCCCTGGGAGGTCATCGAACGCCGCATCAAAGCCGCCGCCACGGGCGACTTCGTCACAGCAATATATAACCCCAAATCCAATGGCCGCTACTGGCAACTCTATCGCCTACAAGAAATCTTTCTCCAAGAGCGTTCCACCGACACCCCCGTTGGGATAGTCCGTCAAGCAGGTCGCCCCGAACAAGAAGTCGCCATCACCACCCTCGCCGACTTCGACCCCGAACAGATAGACATGTTCACCGTCGTACTCATCGGGAACTCCCAATCGTATCAATGGAATGGCAAGATGATTACTCCCCGTGGCTATTATAGGGGCGAGGGGCAAGGGGCAAGGAGCGAGAGACAGGGAGGGGCTCCGATTGGCCAGCTCATCATGATGGAGTCTTTCCGCACCATCGAAAGTGAGCTGAAACGCAAAGACTATCCCCTCGACCACAAATGGGCTCTCCTCCATGCCATCCACACCACCGCCGACTTCGACATGGAGAACATCCTCAAGACCGACCCCAAAGCCGTAGCAACCCTCTACAACAAAGTAGCCAACGGCACCATCAAAACCATCATTACCGATGTCACCATGGTCACCAGCGGCATCCGCAAAGGCGCGCTCCAACGCCTCGGCATCGAAGCCAAGTGCTACCTCTCCGACACCCGTGTGGCAGAATTTTCAGCTGCCCACAACATCACCCGCACCCAAGCCGGCATCCGTCTCGCCGTACAGGAACACCCCGATGCTCTCTACGCCTTCGGCAATGCCCCTACCGCCCTGATGGAACTCTGCGACCTCATCCGCAAAGGCAAAGCCCACCCTGCCGGCATCATCGCCGCCCCCGTCGGCTTCGTCCATGTCCAAGAGTCCAAGCACATGGTGAAGCCCTTTAAGGACATCCCAAAAATCATTGTCGAAGGACGCAAAGGAGGCTCCAACCTCGCTGCCACCCTCTGCAATGCCATCCTCACTTTCGATGACGCAGCCCAACTAAAACCTGGACGAGACCTCTGACTTGGAATCACAAATTCAACGTATTTCACACATGAAGATGTTACGTTTTATAGTCATCGGCATCACCGACCACCCACACCCATTCTTCCCTCCAGAGATCATGGAGATCATCCAGAATGGTACGGTCTTCTCAGGCGGCAAGCGCCACCATGAGATTGTGCAACCCTATCTTCCTCCACATGCAGAATGGATAGACATCATCGTTCCCCTCGATGCTGTCTTTGAGCAGTATCATATAGTGAATAACCCCACCATCATCGTCTTTGCTTCTGGCGATCCACTATTCTTCGGCTTTGCCAACACCATCCAGCGGACATTCCCCCATGCAGACATCAAGGTCTATCCCACCCTCAACTCCCTGCAGATGCTCGCACACCGTCTCGTTATGCCCTACCACGACATGCGCATCGTATCCCTCACTGGCCGTCCCTGGCATGAGTTCGACCGAGCCCTCATCGAAGGCACCACCAAACTCGGTGTCTTGACCGACAAGGAACATACCCCTGCCACAATTGCCCAGCGCATGCTTGATTATGGTTACATGAATTATACCATGCACATCGGCGAACACCTTGGCAACCCTTCCCTCGAAAGGATCACCTCCATGTCACTCGAAGCAGTGACACAACAGGAGTTTTCACATCCTAACTGCCTCATCCTCACTGGAAGCCATCCCCGCCGATGGGGCATCCCCGACCATGAATTCACGCTTCTTGATGGCAGAGAGAAGATGATTACCAAGATGCCCATCCGTCTTCTCACCCTCCAAGCCCTTGACCTCCCCAACCGCCACACCCTATGGGACATCGGTTTTTGCACAGGCAGCATCTCCATCGAGGCCTGCCTCCAGTTCCCCCATCTCCATATCGAGGCTTTCGAAATTCGTCCAGAATGCGAAGCCATCATCCAAGAGAACGCCCGTCGCTTTCATACCCCTGGCATCAATATCCATATCGCCGACTTCTGTTCCCTCTGTTCCGATTCTATCGCAACCCTCCCCCCTCCCGATGCCGTCTTCATCGGAGGCCATGGCGGACAACTGAAGCACATCATCCAAAAAGTATTGACAGCACTAACCGAGAATGGTCTCATCGTCATGAATTGTGTGACCCCACACAGCCGCCAACTCTGGGACGAAGCCTGCCAAGAACTTGGCTTGCACCAACAACCTCCCCTCCATATCCAACTCAACGACTATAACCCCATTGACATACTCACATGCAAAAGATAGCCATCATCCCCATCAGCGAGGCAGGCAATGAAATAGCCATCACCTTGCAACGCCAACTGAACGCCAAGACCATTCAGCGTGCGGAAGTAGGTAAAGAATGGAAGCAACAGGATGCCTTCATCTTCGTCGGAGCCATGGGCATTTGTGTACGAACCATAGCCCCCTTCGTTGAGGACAAGCACACAGACCCTGCCGTCATCTGCCTTGACAGCCTGGGACAAAACGTCATCTCCGTCCTCTCTGGCCATATAGGAGGAGCCAATGAGCTGACCCACCAAGTGGCTTCCATCCTCGGTGCCAGTCCCATCATTACCACCCAAAGCGACAACGCAGGTCTGTGGGCACTCGACACCTTTGAGAAGCGTTTCGATTGGTCGATAGCCAGCGAAGACGAGATGAATGACTGCATCTTCGCCTTCGTCAATCGCCAACCCACTGCCCTGCTCTTGGAAGCGCGAGACGGAGGCACCGACTACATGGAGAAGACGCTGCCTGCCCATGTCACCCTCATCCATCAGATAGAAGAAGCCATTCCCAGCAAGTACAAACTCCTCATCATCGTTTCTCCACGCCGTCTCAGTTACCCGACGGGTATGATGACGCTTCATTTCGTTCCATGGGTGGGTACGATCGGTTTTGGCTTGGCGCACCATCCTGATGATTACGAACGGATTTACGATGACATGAATGAGTCGTTGGTGGATAAGGGATTCCTGCCTTGTGCCAAGAAGTATTGCACCATCGATGTGAAAGCTGACGAACCATTCGTGAAGGAGTTGAGAGACAGGTATGGTGAGGAAGTCATATTCTTCACGGCCGACGAACTTGCCACAGTGGATGTTCCCAACCCCAGCACCACCGTCGAGAAGCACGTCGGCACGCCCAGTGTGTGCGAAGCCGCCGCCATCTTGGGTTCCCATCACGGCCAACTCGTCATTCCCAAAATCAAAGGCAAGAACTGGACTGCCGCCCTCGCCATCGATGAGCGGCATCTACAGACCCACCCCCGTCCCCTCCCTACAGGGATGGGAGTAGATACTGCTGACAAAACTATATACTCCCCTCCATCACAGGGAGGGGTCGGGGGAGGGTCTGGTCATATCGAGATGGTGGGTGCTGGTCCTGGCGACCCCGACCTCGTGTCTGTTCGTGGACGGAAGATGCTGGAGAAGGCTGACCTCATCCTCTATGCCGGTTCGCTGGTACCCCAGGAACTGACCGCTTGCCACAAGCCTGGTGCCGTTGTCCGTTCCTCTGCTGGTATGGATCTCGACGAACAGTGTGCCCTCATGAAAGCGCACTATGACCAAGGGCACTTCATCGTTCGGCTTCACACGGGTGACCCCTGCATCTTTGGTGCCATCCAAGAGCAGATGGCTTTCTTCGACCGAGAGGGGATGTCTTACCACATCACCCCGGGCATCTCCTCATTCCTTGCTGCCGCCGCCGAACTCCGCAGTCAGTTCACCATTCCCGAACGTACCCAAACCATCATCCTCACCCGAGGTGAAGGCCGTACACCCATGCCGGAGAAGGAACAGCTGCACCTCCTCGCCAGGAGCCAATCCACCATGTGCATCTTCCTCTCTGCCGCCATTGTGGATGATGTGCAGCGTGAACTCCTCCAAGAATACCCAGCTGACACGCCCGTCGCCGCTTGTTACCATCTCACATGGCCAGACCAGCGCATCTATCGGGGTCAGCTCAAAGACCTTGCCAAAATCGTCCACGACAACCACCTGACGCTCACCACCATGCTCGTGGTCGGTGAAGCCATCGACAATCGTCAAGGTCTCTCAGAACTCTACAACAAGCACTTCACCCACATGTTCCGACAAGGCATAAATCGTCACTAAATATGGTATTACTTTTTGGAGGCACCACCGAAGGCCGCAAGGCGATTGAAGCACTGGAAGAGGGTGGCAACACTTTCTACTACAGCACGAAGACGGGCGAGCAAGAGGTGTCGCTGCATCACGGCATAGCAATGAGTGGAGCGATGGATGCCACGGCCATGACAGCCTTCTGCCAGGAGCATGACATCCAACTGCTGATAGATGCTGCCCACCCATTTGCCTCACAACTGCATCAGACCGTGGCAGAGGTGGCCGAACAGCTCAATATCCCTGCCATACGTTTCGAGCGCATCTTCCCACCGAGAGACCCCGACATCGTATGGATGGATTCCTACGCCTCCCTCATTTCATACTTCTCACCTCCTACCTCGCACCCCGCACCTCAAACGCTTCTCGCCACAACTGGAGTACAGAGCATCGCCCGACTGAAGCCCTTGGAGGAGCAAGGCGTGAAAGTCTATTACCGCATCCTGCCAAGAGCATCTTCTATCGAATGGGCTAAAAAGCAGGGAGCCACCGATGAGCAAATCTGCTACTATGAAGACCCGAACGACATCCCCATCCCAGCCGATGCCATCCTCCTGAAAGAGAGTGGCGAGACGGGGGGCTTCACCGCAAAAGTGAGAGAGGCCCGCGCACGAGGCATGAAGATTTATGCCCTCAAACGTCCCGACACCCCCAAGATATTCCATTCCGTGAATGGCGAGCATGGTCTCAGACGAATGGTGGAGAAACTGCTCCCCGCCTTCTATCCCCTCCACAGCGGATTGACCACTGGCACCTGTGCCACCGCAGCAGCAGTAGCAGCCACCACACGTCTATTGACAGGCCAAACCCCAAGCGAAGTGCCAGTCCTCCTCCCCAATGGTGAGATCCTCCCTGTGTCGGTCGGTTATGCCGATGGCTACGCCTACTGCATCAAGGAGGCTGGCGATGACCCTGACGTGACCGATGGCATCGAAATCCGCGCACAAGCAGAGCCATCCACCACATTTTCCATCGCCGCAGGTGTTGGTGTCGGCAGATTCACCCTACCTGGCTTTGACTTTCCCCCTGGCGAACCAGCCATCAACCGATTCCCCCGCCAGATGCTCCGAGCCAACATCAAGGAGCATGTACGCATCACCATCTCCGTGCCCCAAGGTGAAGCCATCGCCAAAAAGACTTTCAATCCCCGCCTCGGCATCGAAGGCGGCATCAGCATCATCGGCGTCTCTGGCATCGTCAAGCCCTTCTCCGAGGAAGCCTTCATCGACAGCATCCACAAGTGCATGGAGGTGGCCAAAGCCAGTGACGCCGAGCGCATCGTCATCCATAGCGGCATGAAGAGCGAGGGGTTCCTTCGACAATACTACCCCACGCTGCCCCAACAGGCATTCATCGAATACGGCAACGCCATTGGAGCCACATTACATATTGCTGACGAACTCCACATCCCCCACCTCACCCTCGGCATCATGCTCGGCAAGGCCGTAAAACTGGCAGAGGGACACCTCGACACTCACAGCAAAAAACAGACGATGAACAAAGCGTTCATCGTCCAGATGTTAGAAGAATCAAACTGTGCCACGGAGGTCATCCATCAAGTGGCAAGCATCACCTTAGCACGAGAATTGTGGGGCATACTTCCACCCGAGCAGACCGAGCACTTCTGCCGCACGGTCATCCGCCATTGCATGGAGCACTGTGCCCCTCTCCTCCCACACGGCAACCTCACCATCCTTCTGATAGATGATGGTGGCGGCATCCATCGAGGGGGTTATTCTATAGCTTGATGACGTCGGAACAAGACACTCGCGATGATGGGGGCGCCGACAAGGGCTGTGACGGAATTGACAGGTAGAGCACCTTCAAAACCTGGCATCCGCGCTATGAGATTACATATCAATGCCAATGCCGCACCAGTCAGCATAACGGCAGGCATCAGGATGCGATGATCACTCGTCCTGAAGAGGGCACGACACAGATGAGGAACTGCCAAACCGATGAACATGATGGGACCACAGTAGGCCGTCACGATGGCCACGAGGATGCCGGAACTGCTGATGGTCAGAAGACGTGCTCGACGTAAATTCAGACCTAAATTGCTGGCATAGTAATCACCCAACAGCAGGAGGTTCATGGTCTTGGACAGAAGCATGCTCAGTGGCAACAAGCCTGTCATCAGTCCGACGAAAAGCATCATCTGGTCACCACTGACACGAGCGAACGACCCCAAGCCCCACACCACGTATGCCTTCACATCCTCCTCGGCGGAGAAGAACTTCAAAACACCAATGATGGCAGTGGCAAGATAGCCAATCATCACGCCGATGATGAGCAGCGTCACATTTCCTTTCACCTTCTGCGACACATATAGAATCAGTGCCATCACCGCCAAAGCACCCACAATGGCGGCCACCGACATGGCGGCATCGCCCAAATACCCCAAACGGCTCAGCGCCACACCGCCCAACGAACCAGACATCAACACCACGAATGCCACACCCAACGAAGCGCCATTGGAAATGCCAAGCACCGATGGTCCTGCCAGGGGATTGCGAAATACCGTCTGCATCTGAAGACCGCTCACGGCCAAACCAGCACCCGCCACCGTTGCCGTCAAAGCCTGGGGCACTCGTGAACTGAGGACGATGTTACGCCAAATTTCCTGCACGTCATCACGACCCACCAAGATGCGCAACACATCCAACACAGGTATCTCAACCGTCCCCAACAAGAGGTTGAGGATAAAGAACACCCATGTGGTGAGGAATAGGGCAATGAACTTAGAGAGGATGCGCATAAAGCTATTTCAATAATTGATAATAACGTGGCGTATAATCGGATGGCACAAGTTCTGGATGAAAGATGGCAACCAGATCTTCCAACACGACATCGGGGTGAACAGGCGTCTCTTCGTAATAGGGAGTCTTTTTCATGTTGCAATAGATCACATGCTTCTCCTTGAAGGCCTTGAAGAGTTCGTTCCTCGGTTCCGATGACTTCAATGCCTCGTACGAAAAGTCGCCGGGGTAGCTATTCAAAATGCGCCAGAAATCAGCATGGGCAGCCGTAGCATACATCTGTTCATATTCCATCGGCACACCGCCCGTGTTATCATCCTTGAGAATATACTCGGCTCCCGCATCCCGAAACATCTGTGCCAAATGATTCTTTCCACCCACCGCAAACCAGTTGCCGCCGTGCATTTCACCGCTGAACACCGTAGGACGATCCGTAGTCTGTAACACCTTCTCGGCCAATTCGAGATAACGATCCTTCACCCCCTCAAACCATCTCTCAGCCTCTTTCTCCTTGCCAATGAATAGCGCCACGTACTTCACCCACTCTGCCTGTCCCAATGGGTGCGGCTCCTTATAGCCCAAGTGAGGAATGAGTGTCACGTTCGTCTCCTTGATGGCATCATACCCACCACGCTTGAATGGCGAGATGAAGATGATCTCGGGATTGGCAGCCAGAATCAGTTCCGTATCGAAATTTCCCTCCATACCTATCTTCACGATGCGTCCATCATCCACTCGTTGACGGATGTCCTTGTTGAAGAGATTCTTCGTTCCCGTGATACCCTTCACCACATCGAGCGCCTCCAATGCCGTGAAGTTCGACAGTTGCAGCATCGTCATCACCAGTGTCCGCTCCACAGGCACCTCCACTTTCGCGTATCCTTCAGGTACTTCAACCACATCACCTTTCTGCACCAGTGCAAAGTGATAACTCACGGGCATCCGATCCTCGTCCGTCTGTGGGTCGGCCACATCGACCAGCCTCACCCCATTCTCCAAGGTCTTCACCTGAAAACCCTTGGCATAGTCCAAAACCAACACCGATGCGGAATCCTCACACACGACATCCTGCATCTCTTTCTGTTTTTGTCCACATGCCACACACAGCAACACGCCGACAAAAACCATGACATTTCTTATGGCTCGCATATCTTTCTATTTTATAGTTCTCCTACATCCACCAGCCCATTCATCACCACATAAATGATGATGTCTGCCAACGAACGGGCACCCAACTTCTCCATGATATTCTTCCGATGCGTGATGACAGTGGTGACACTGATGCAGAGCCTATCCGCAATCTCCTTGTTGATAAACCCTCGTGCCAACAGAATCGCCACCTCAATCTCACGCTGAGAGAGCAGACTCGGGCTTTGATGGGGGTGATGTGGCATTTTTCCATGAGAGGGCACGCCATGCGGATGACCTTTCCGATGGACAGCCAGCAGCGATTTCACCAACGCGTTCTCTGGTTGACACACATTCAGCGTCGGCACACCTGCCACCTGCAGTTCACCATTCACCAACACGATGATCCGTCTTCCATTCTCCCTGAAATATGCCACATGCTCGAAATAGATGCGTGACGCCACAAAATAATGGACGAATTGACCATGGTCAGCCGTCTGCAAATCATCGAAAGAGATGAAGCAATTCACCTCCACCCCAGGAATGATGTCAGTCAGAATGGGTTGAAGCCCCAATGCCGACAATATGTTGGAATCAACAATAGCTATTTCAAGAGTTGGCATACTTTCATCGTTGTAGATAGTGCAAAGGTACGAAAAATAAGTGAGAAGGGTATGAAAAATAAGTGAAAAGTGAGAAGTGAAAAGTGAAAAATCTATTTTACCTGTCATCCAGATGGAGGATTCTTAGATTTTTCACTTTTCACTTCTCACTTTTCACTGAAATTATTTACCTTTGCACCATGTTTACAACAACACTACTTGATTGGTTCGCCCTCCATGGACGTGATCTCCCTTGGCGACACACGAAAGACCCGTATGCCATTTGGCTCAGCGAAATCATCCTCCAACAGACACGCATTCAACAGGGGATGGACTACTGGCTGCGCTTCATGCAACGGTGGCCTAAGGTGGAGGATTTAGCGAGTGCCACAGAGGACGAGGTGCTGAAAGAATGGCAAGGCTTGGGTTACTATAGCCGTGCCCGTAACCTCCACACCGCTGCCCAGCAGGTAGTAGCACGTGGTGGTTTTCCCCCCACAATAGCAGGTCTTCGTTCCTTGAAGGGGGTGGGCGACTACACCGCTGCCGCCATTGGTTCCATCGCTTTCGACCTCCCTGCTGCTGTGGTCGATGGCAATGTCTATCGTGTTCTTGCCCGTCATTATGGCATCGACACACCCATCAACACCACACAAGGCAAGAAACTCTTCACCGAACTGGCTCAATCTCTCCTGCCTACCGACCAACCTGCGGCTTTCAATCAGGCCATGATGGACTTCGGAGCCATCCAATGTACCCCCACTTCCCCTAAGTGTGTGGTTTGTCCCTTGCAGGAAACCTGTGAAGCCCTCCATACTGGACGCATCAACGAACTCCCCGTCAAGGAGAAGAAATTGAACATCCAAACCGTCCACCTTACCTACATATATATAAGATGTAAAGGCAAGACTGCCATTCGCCGCCGTCCTGCTGGAGGCATTTGGCAAGGACTGTGGGAACCTGTAAGCCTCCCCTTCCCCCGTCCAAAAGAGGTGAGGCTTCTCGCCAAAGATGTCAAGCATGTCCTGACCCACCGCATTCTCCTTGCAGACTTCTACTTGTGGGAGACTGATACATTTCCTTCTCTCCCCGATGAATACATCTGGGTGGAAGAGAGCCACTTAGATCAGTATGCCGTACCTCGTTTGGTGGAAATTTTATTGGAAAAATTACCACGTTGACGGGTACAGATACGCACTCATTCTGTAGAAATCCTCAAAAATAAGGATTGTGAGGTATGAAAAAAAGCCGTACCTTTGCAGCGTTTTTCAAACTCATCTACAATCCAAACATAATGAAAACTATTAAACTTTTAGCATTGATGCTGGTTGTGCTGGTCGGAATGACAGCATGCAGCAACGATGACAACGACAACAAGCCCAAGCCTATCATCGATCCCGTGGAGGGACTCAGTGGTTACATTTTTGTTTCTTCGGGCTACTTCAAGGATTCCTACTATGGCAATCAGGCTACAATGAGCGTAAAGGCCGAGAACGACCAATACACGGTGTCTTTCCATGACCCACAGTGGGGTGATGTGGACTTCGAAAACGTCACGTTCGATGAAGCCCAACAAACCTTCTCTGGTACAGGAATCCTCACCATGGTATATCGTGGCAAGGAGGGGAAATACGCAGCTTCTGTCAACGGAAATCCAGAAGAGTTCGTCATCACCATGCCCGATGTAATGGGTGGAACTGCAATCACTTTCTATGCAGGCAAAGCACCTCTGGCATGTGAACTGAACGGCAATTTCAGCGGCATCAACACCATTGAGGTGGGAGGAAACCCCTACCCCGTCAATATCACCTACAAAGTAACAGCCAACCCCGACGGCACCCTCAACCTCTCCCTGCCTGAGTATCAGGTGGAGGGAACACCAATGGGTGATCTCACATTAGGGGCTTACACCCTCAAGAACATCGCCTACGACGAAGAGAAGGGAGCCTTCTATCGTTTATATGGCGAAGGAGTGACAGAGCATCTGACTGCCGTGAGGAACGGAGCCACGACAATGGACGATGACTACGAATTGGATGCAT
>JBGUMY010000070.1:0-10630 GCA_045117095.1 Bacteroidaceae bacterium
TCGTGTTGATCATGGCAAAGAGAAAGTTGTCACCTTCCTCGGACGTATTACCATGCAGAAAGGACCAGAATACTTCATCGAAGCAGCTGATCTTGTATGCAAGCGTTCCAAGAATATCCGTTTCTGCTTTGCTGGTTCAGGTGACAAATACTGGGAGATGGTTGACCTCGCAGCAGCTAAAGGCATCGCCGATCGTGTTCACTTCCCAGGCTTCCAACGAGGCAAGCAGGTGTACGAATGCTACAAGGCCAGCGATGTGTTCGTCATGCCATCAGTGTCAGAACCGTTCGGTATTGCACCTCTCGAAGCCATGCAGTGCGGCACACCCTCCATCATCTCCAAGCAGTCAGGATGTGGCGAGATTCTCGACAAGGTCATTAAGGTGGATTACTGGGACATCAATGCGATGGCCGATGCCATCTACTCCCTCTGCACCAACGAAGGGCTCCATACCTACCTACGTGACGAAGGGCTCAAGGAAGTGGCTGAAATCACTTGGGTGAAAGTCGGACATCGTATCCGCAAACTCTATGACGAATGCATCTATAACGGAGGATTTATCCATTAATTGACGAATAATAATAAATAGTAAATAGAATCATGAAAAAGATTTGTCTTTATTTTGAGATACACCAAATCGTTCATCTCAAGCGCTACCGTTTCTTCGATATCGGTCGCGACCATTATTACTACGACGACTACGAGAATGAGCGTTCCATCAATGACATAGCAGAACGCAGTTATGTGCCTGCCCTCCAGACGCTCATCCAAATGTGCCGTGAGCATCCTGAATTCAGAGTGGCATTCTCCCTCTCTGGCGTAGGCTTGGAACAATTGGAGTTCCATGCTCCTCAGGTCATCGACCTCCTGCATGAAATTAACGCCACAGGACAGGTAGAATTCCTCTGCGAACCTTACAGTCATGGACTTGCTTCCCTCGCTAACGAAGAGAGTTTCGCTGCCGAAGTGAAGCGTATGAGTGACCGCATCAAGGAACTCTTCGGCAAACGTCCAAAGGTATTCCGCAACTCATCTCTCATCTACAACGATGATATTGGTGCACAAGTGGCTGGCATGGGCTTCAAGGGCATGATTACCGAAGGTGCCAAACAGGTGCTTGGTTGGAAATCTCCACACTACATCTACCATTGTGCTACCGATCCACGTCTCAAACTCCTCCTACGCGACATCAGTCTCTCAGAGGATATCACAGAGCGTTTCACCTCTCATCCTATTATGGCCGACCAGTGGATTGACTGGGTTGCGTCTACACCAGAAGGTGAGAACTTCATCAACATTTTTGGTGAACTCGTCACGTTCGGAATCTTCCATCCTCTCCAGAGCGGTATCCTCGAATTCTTGAAGGCTATTCCAGTGCTTGCCAAGCAGCGTGGCATCGGATTCGCACTGCCCTCCGACCTCTGCGAGGAGAAAAGTGTGGGAGCCATCGAAGTGCCTTACAACATCTCGTGGGTGGACGAGGAACGCGACACTTCCTGCTGGCTGGGTAATGTCATGCAACGTGAGGCATTCCAGAAGCTCTATAGCGTGGCTGACCGTGTGAGAGTGTGTGGCGATCGTCGCCTCCAGATGGACTGGGATTCTCTCCAGGCATCCAACAACTTCCGCTTCATGACCACCAAGCCTGGCTATCAATATCGTGGCATATACGACAGTCCTTACGATGCTTTCACCAACTATATGAACATACTCGGTGACTTTATCTCACGTGTCAATAACCTTTATGGTGGTGCCGACAACGAGGAGATTGACGGACTCATCACTATGATCAAAAATCAGGGTGACGAGTTAGCTGCCAAGGATAAGGAAATAGAGCGTCTGCGCAAGAAATTGGAGAAATTCAACCCCACGGAATTGGAAGAGAAGAAACCTGTGAAGAAAACGACTACTCCTAAAAAGGCTTCTGCTCCCAAGAAAGAGTCTGCTCCTAAAAAAGACGCTACTCCTAAGAAAAAATAGATTTAGAAATCACAGATTTAAATAGATTTAAGTTAGAGGAGGGAAGGCTGCAGTGATTGCACCCTTCTCTCATTTTATGTCGTGATGCTTTCGTATCCTTGTAGTTTTTCCTCCCATGAATAGTGCTGAAGCACCATGTTATAGCCATTTTGTGCAATCATCTGGCGACGGTTGATGTCATTCATCAATTGGACACAACGTTGGGCAATGTCTACAGCCTCATGACAAATGAAGCAATTCTCTCCATCACGCAATTCAGGGATAGCCCGAGAAATGAGGGTGGACATCACGACAGGAAGTCCACAACCCATCGCTACCAATACCTTATTCTGAATGCCCGCAGCCACACGCACTGGAGCAACAGCCAAACACGAATCGCTGATGGTGGCCTCTAAATCATCCACAAAGCCAGTCACTATCACATCGTCTGATGCCAAATCCTGAATGCTTCGTGGAGGTTCTGCCCCAACAATATAGAATTTCGTAGCGGGCTTTTCATTCTTGATCAGCGGCAACACATCCCTCACAAAATAGAGTACCGCATCCTGATTCTGAAGCGTCCGCATGTTACCAACAAAACATATCTTGTTTTTGTCATATTCATCCGAGATTTTCTCCATACAAGAGACCCCGTTGGTATACATTTTAAGAGAGAGAGAGGAAAGGTGATCGGTAAGAGATTCTTTCTTCAAAAAATCCACATCAGCCTGTGACACAAGCACGACCTTGGGGAACTTTTGGATTACATGTTGCTCATACTTCTTGATAAGATTGCATTCGATGTTATAAACCCATTTCTTCAATTTTCCACCTTTTGCATTGGCCGACATCACGTAAGTTTTGGACAGGGCATCAGTCATTTCCACAATCGATTGCTTTTCCACATGCAAATACTCCAAATACGGACTCATGCGCAGCAAGTGAGATATAAATAAATCGGGATGCTCCTGCTCCACTACTTTTTTTAGCAAATCCCGAAAGGCGACAGAATGATAATATCCACACTGGATGGGACGGCCACACATCATGAACAGAACTCCATTGATGAGGGATAAAAGATGATTGCGATGTGTAAAGAATATCTTGTCATACAAAGACTTAGCTCCTTCCACATCAGGTCGAGCCTTATCACTCAGAGAGACAAGCGCAACCATGTGACCTTTAGATTTCAGGTAACGTGCAATATTGTTGATTCTAAGTACGTCGCCCCCATTTTCAGGATAGGGGAAACGAGGGGTGAGGATACATATTTTCATTTTCTTAAGAGAATACGTGGGTTTTGTACAAAACGTTTGAAATCTTCTTCAGCCGGATGGCCTTTATAAATTCCGTAACACTCATTGTCATCATTGGTAGCGTTTCTCCACGTAACCAAGAAACAAATGGGATAACCCTCAATAGCAGGCCAAAGTGTTTGAGTCCACCATTGGGTATCGGTATTGTGCTTCATGCCAGTCTCTGTGAAAGCTAAGAGTTTTCTTTTCTTCAGTGCAATAGGCGTGACCACATCAAAAGAACGTCGGGTGTTGAGAATGAACTTCTGGCGGTCAGTAGTAGAACCTGTCGTGCGGATGGCATAACCCTCGACGCCTAAGATGGAGATAATTTTGTCACCTGGATAGCGCGCCAGATATTCCTTCGCTGATTTAATGTCACCACCTGGCGAAAAAGCGTAAATCACATTTCGTACTCCCCGCTTCTTCAACGACTTTACTGTCAGCGACCAGAGTGCCTTATATTCCTCCACAGTACACAAATCCCGTCCCCACCAAAACCAGGAACCATTACACTCGTGCCAAGGCCGGAAAATGATGGGGATAGGAAGACCTTCGTCATCCGTCAAGGAGTTGAAGAAATCCGCCACATAATCCATCCATAGTTGGAATTCCTCAGCCTTGCTGCCACCTGGCAGGACACTCTCGACAACTCTGCCGCCCGATATATCCCAAGAGTTACCGCCTGTCACGATGTTTTCAGCATGCCAACTGATGGTGACAAATCCGCCACGCGCATCTTGCTGCTGAATCGCAGTCCTCATTTGGTCAAAGATGGCCTTGTTTTCCTGTCTACACTCGATAAGTGAGATATCGAACGACATCATGGCAGGAAACATGCCCACCACATCTTGGGTATCACTACCAATACCTTCGCCCCGACGCCGATGATAGCCATAAAGCGTATCGTCATGATGCCCGAACATCACACCTGAGGCAGCACTCGTCTTCAGGGAGCGCACATACCGTTTGGTGGATATCTGGGCTTGTGCCATCACCAATGGAAACAGGAACATCAAAATCAGAACTTTTCTCATTATTGTAATTATACTATTCCTCGAAGATTTTTTTGAAGATATCCAATGTGGATTCCTCGGAATACTTCTGTTCATAGATTGTACGGGAATATGCATTGAAACGAGGGATGGGATGCTCAGCGTAATATCGGATGCTACGGATGAACTCCCCCGCCGTATTACATCGTCCCCCAATCTTTTCGGCCTCAATGTCATAACCCTCGAAGGCTTCATCCGTACCAAGGATGTTCTTGCCGTACATCAGCGACTCACAGGTCTTCACCTTCATGCCACTACCAGAGAAGATGGGCAGAATCATGAAGTCAGCAGAAAGGAAATACGGCGCCAAGTCTGGCACATCGCTCACAATGTCTATGCCTTTCATACACTCATCCTCCTTCAATTGCGCCATACCCTTACCTACAACTTGTAGTTCCACATCCACATGAGGGAGAACCTGCTGGACAAACCAAACGATACCCTCCCTATTGGCGGGGAAGAAACTGCCAAGGAATAGACAAAGTGGACGTCGGCTCGTTTTCATTTCAGTATTGAACTGAACATCCTTGCATTGGTCCTTCAAAGCGATGGGTGCAAGCACGTCTGCCCCTCGGCCATACAATCGATGAAGCATCTCACTATCACGCTGATTGAGAGCCACAACCGTGTCAGCATAACGGCAACAGAAAGCATCGTTCTTAGCTGCGCAATGAATAATCACGCCACGGAAAGGCATACGCTTCGACAAAGCAGCCTCATAGTAAAGGCTCTCGACATTGTGGAAATGCGCAATGATTTTCCCTTGATATTGTCTCCGTTTCAAATCGCGGGCAATGATGCCAAACAGGCTCGTGCTGAGAAAGACATAGTCATAATGTTCAGCCATTTCGACCATTTCCTTCACACGATGAGGAAGCAAACCGTTGTGGTAGCCAAAGGGAAAGCATGCTGTCGAAGCTACCAAATTCCACACCGATCGCCGTTTGCTCTCGTCATGCAGATAGATGGTATCAACATTCTTTTCACCCAACACCCGCTGAGCCATCGTCAGATTACGCTGGTTCGCCATTCCACCTCCTTCAAGGATGCCACTATACTTCTTGAATATAATGAATAAAGCCCGTTTCATTGTTCGTCAGAGAGAAATAAAGAGAATCAATCGGAAACAGCTCTACGAATGGCCTCCAAGAATCCCTTGCCATACTCAGTATCAGGTTCCACATAATTACCTTCGCCCCATTCGTTCCACGATTTCAAGAAAATGACACGATGATTCTCATGCTTGTCCTTCACTATATCTATGGCCTGACGCACATGTTGCTCAAAGGCTTGAGGCGTTGCGTTCACATACACGCCATCGTAGGAAGCCATACGAGGCGTGCGATCCCACTGCGGAAGGATGGTAGGGAACACATTCTCCCACTTGTCCTCAGGAGCAAAGAATCCCCTCACAGTCTTAGCATACTCATAGCGTTGACCGATTGGAACACCGACACGACGCATGACAGTCTTCGTCAAGTCTCGATATTTGCCTGACGAGAGCATCTCGCCACGACGCTTACCAAACGAGTTGACCGCATCGAAACCCATGTCAAGCACCAATTGAAATAGTTCGGCGCTACTCTCCAAATTGGGCATGACATGCTCCCTACTTCCATCTGGTTTCTGATGGAACGTAAGCGTGGAATCAGACATACCAATCAGATAGAGTCCAGGTAATCCGTTCTGCTCAGCCAGTTCACGCCACGTCCGAATCCATTCCTTCACATGCGGATGATCCCAAGGCGAATAGAGCACGAACACAGGTTTATCATCAATGCGGATGTAACGTTCGTCCTTCAGAGCAGGAAGAATGGACATGAAATGCGCTACATCATCCTCATGCCCTGGATATACTTGCTCCATCAACACAGAATTTTTCTGCATGGCAGATTTACGGTTCCACGTTTTGTTGCTCCACGTATGGTTCGCCCAACAGAGGCAAAAAGGGTAATCGGGTTTACCTGATGCCACCACTTCGTTGAACGGACGCTCCAGCAACTGCTTGCCGCCGAACCAATAGTGATAGTAACAGAACCCCTCGATGCCCGCCTCACGTGCCAACTGAGCCTGCGCCTCACGAGTCTCCGGCAAACGCAAGTCATAAAATCCCAAATGTGCAGGAATCTTCGGCTGCTGATGCCCACGGAACAATGGTTTCGCTTTCACCACGTTCATCCATTCCGTGAACCCAGGCCCCCACCAATCATCATTCTCAGGGATGGGGTGGAACTGAGGCAGATATAATGCAATGATTCTCGCTTTCATTGTATGTCGTTTACATATTTGGGTACAAATGTATATAAAAATCTCGAATTATAAGCCTGTCAAGATGAAAAACTGACAAAATTCTCTCGAATCAGGTAGGAAATCAAGGCTCACATGCAATTCTTCGTCCTAAATGAGTGCTCAAAGCACAATTTTTATTATCCTTGAGAGGTATTAAGTAACTTATTTCTCCTGTGCACTCAAAAACTTTTTCAGTGCGGAAGAAAAATATTTAGAGTAACGTGAGTTTAGAAAGGGCTATTTCTACATAGCCATCCAAAACTTTTTACATAGCCAAAGAAAAATATTCAGAAGGACTTCCTGTAAAAATTGCTTCCCAGCACCCAAATCTCCGACCGGAAAGCCACAAAAAAGCTATGTATATCGGCATTTCAGGAAAGCAGGTGTGCAGGAAATGTTAAAACCACCACAGTCAGGAGGCATTTTCCGAACAGCAGGAATGATTTCAAGTTGAAGTGTTGTTGCTGTTGTTTGACCGCTCGGCTTTCACTACTGTTGGCTTCGTCCAAAGTACTCTCGTTTGGCAATAAAAGCGAAAAAAAGCCTTTTTCTTTTGTATTGTCCTCACTTATTCGTACCTTTGCAAATAATTACATTTTTCAAGACAATATAAAGATGAAGAAATACGTTATTATATGCGCATGGGGATTGGCGGTATCGCTGAGCATTCAGGCACAGAGAATTTCTTTTGAGAAAAATACCGTCAACGCTGGCAACACTCTGTGGAAAAGACCCGTGACGGCAGTATTTAAGTTCACAAACAAGGACAAAGCCCCGCTGTTTATCAGGGAGGTGGATGCAGGATGTGGCTGTTTGACACCCGAGTGGCGTACGGATGCTGTGATGAAGGGTGAGGAGGGCGAAATTCGTGTCACCTACGATGCGCAGTTGCTGGGTCACTTCGACCGCTACATCGATGTATATACAAACGCAAGCACGAAACCTACGAGGGTGAGAATGAAAGCGTTGGTAAGCAACGTAGAGAAGAAATCGATAGAGGATTTGTATCCCTACAGCATCGATGACATCCTGCTGAGCGCAAACTTTATAGAGTTTCTCGATGTGAATTCGGGAGACTCGGCAAAGGCTGAGATTGAAATTTACAATAATGGTGACAATGTCTATACGCCAGCCCTGATGCACTTACCTGCGTATTTGACAGCTGAGTACAAGCCAGAGATGATTGCTCGTGGAAGACGAGGCAAGATTGAACTGACGCTGCACAGTAAGGAATTGAAGGATTTAGGGCTGAACCAGACAAGCATCTACTTAGCGCGTTTCTCGGGCGACAAGGTGGGTACGAACAATGAAATTGCGGTGTCAGCGGTACTGCTGCCCGACTTGCACTTTGCGGAAGAGTTTACGCGCAAGCCAAACTTCCACATCTCGACGACAGATTTGAGACTGGGTGCAATGGGTAAGAAAACGAAATTGAAGGGGCGTGTAACCATCTCAAATAAGGGTCAAGGCGTGCTGAAACTGAGCAAGATTCAGTCGTTCAATCAGGCTGTGACGGTGTCGCTGAAGAAGACGGAGTTGCAACCAGGAGAGTCCATTACGATGGATGTGACGGTGGATGCAAGGTTTTTGGGTCTATCTAAAGCGCAACCCAGAGTGCTGATCATCACGAACGATCCGAACAGGCCGAAAGAGGTGGTGAATGTAAGTTTTGAGAGGTAATGAAGCCTCAACAAACAAAAAAAGAAGAAAGAGACCGACATAACAATAAGAGAAAAAGATGGAACATCCAGAGAATAGTGCGGAATATACAGGTTTGCAGGTGAATGCGGGGGTGGAGCAGCCGTCGATTGTGAATCCGTATCTGAGCCAGATGCGGAAGAAACGGCAGAAGTTGTTCACACCAGCTGAGTATGTGGAGGGCATCCTGAAAGGCAACGTAAGCATGCTGAGTCAGGCGGTGACCCTGATTGAGAGTGTGTTGCCGGAACATCAGGTGATTGCGCAGGAGGTGATTGAGAAGTGTCTGCCTTACGCTGGCAATTCGGTCAGAATCGGCATCAGCGGTGTGCCTGGCGCTGGCAAATCGACCAGCATCGATGCCTTTGGTGTGCATCTGTTGGAGAACCGAGGCGGCAAGTTGGCTGTGCTGGCGATCGACCCCTCGTCGGAAAAAACGAAAGGAAGTATCCTTGGAGATAAGACGCGCATGGAGAAGTTAGCCGTGCATCCGAAGTCGTTCATCCGTCCCAGCCCCACGGCTGGCAGCCTTGGTGGCGTGGCTCGCAAGACCCGTGAAACCATCATTTTGTGTGAGGCGGCTGGCTACAACAACATCTTTGTGGAGACTGTGGGCGTAGGTCAGAGCGAGACAGCTTGCCACTCGATGGTGGATTACTTCCTGCTCATCCAGCTAGCTGGCACGGGCGACGAGTTGCAGGGCATCAAACGCGGCATCATGGAGATTGCTGATGGCATCGTCATCAACAAAGCTGACGGCAGTAATGTGGACAAGGCACAGTTGGCGGCGTCGCATTTCAGGAACGCCTTGCATCTATTCCCTGTGCCAGAGAGCGGCATCGTGCCTGAGGTGATGTGCTATTCGGGCTTCTACGAGTTAAACATCAATGAGGTGCTGGACATGATTTTCCGATACATCGACCAAGTGAAGGCGAGTGGCTACTTCCAGTATCGCAGGAATGAGCAATCGAAATACTGGATGTATGAGAGCATCAATGAGCACCTGAAGAACAGCTTCTACTACAATCAAATCATCAAGGGCATGATTGGGCAGATGGAGAAGGAGGTGTTGGGCGGACAGATTACGTCATTTGTCGCTGCCAAGAAATTGCTGGACACGTATTATGAGAACATTAAATAAGATAGATAGCATGGGAATGAAAAGGAAAATGGGGATGCTGTGGATGATGACCACGATGGCAGTCGCCACTTTCGCACAAGATGGGAGAACAGGATACCAGTTTCTGCATATCCCTGTGAGTGCACACTCGGCAGCGTTGGGCGGTGCCAACATCAGCATCGTGGAGGATGATGCCACGATGATGTGGACGAACGCAGCGTTGATGACGAACGTGTCGGACAACAGCATCGTCTTGGGCTTCAACTCTTATATTCGTTCCAGCTCGCTGTTCTCGGCAGGCTACACCAAAGCCATCGGGAAACGAGGCACATGGGCATTGGGAGCTCAGATGCTGAACTATGGCAAGATGGACGAGACGGATGATATGGGCAATGAACTGGGCAGTTTCACCGCCAAGGACATGAACTTCCAGACCTCCTATTCCTATATGCTGAGTGACCGTTGGAGCGGTGCCCTCGTGGCGAAAGTGATAGTGAGCAACTATGCCAACTATTCGAGCACAGCCATGGGAGCCGATTTGGCGCTCAACTACTTCCATGAGGAGAAAGGGGTATCGTTTTCGATGGTAGGCAGAAATCTGGGTGGACAAATCAGCACATTCCATGAGGATGACCACCGACAATCCTTGCCTTTCGATTTGGCTTTCGGCTTCACCAAAGACTTTGAGAATGCGCCATTAAGGGTGTCGTTGACAGCCGACGATATCACCAACTGGGAAGATGTGAAGTTTATCCAGCACTTTGTGTTAGGTTTGGATGTCCTGCCATCGAAAAACACATGGATTGCATTAGGTTACAACTTCCGCAGAGCCCATGAGATGAAGGTGCATGACAAAAGCCACTGGGCAGGATTCAGCATCGGTGCAGGACTGAACGTAAAGAAATTTAAGATAGGTGTGGCATACGGAAAGTATCACGTGGCCTCATCTTCTCTACTTATCAACGCAAGTTTTTCATTATGAAGAAAATTATCATTGCAATAGACGGCCATTCCAGTTGCGGCAAGAGCACGATGGCAAAGCAGTTGGCCAAGGAGATTGGCTATGTGTATGTAGATACGGGTGCGATGTATCGTGCCGTCACTTTGTATGCCATGCGCCATGGCCTCTATCCTGATGAGGGCATTAAGGAAGCGGAACTGAAGGCTGAGATTGATGCAGGACACATCCAAATCAACTTTAAGTTCAACCCAGA
>JBGUMY010000071.1:0-1608 GCA_045117095.1 Bacteroidaceae bacterium
TAAATAAAATTAAATCCGTACCTTTGCAGCCGATTAATTTTCTTTAAGGTAAAAGTATTTCGTTCTATTTATGGCTAAAAAGGTACAGGAACCACAATACATTTTTGAATCAAGTTGGGAGGTCTGCAATAAGGTAGGCGGTATTTATACGGTATTATCTACACGTGCGAAGACCTTGCAGGAAAAACTCACAGACAAAGTCTTTTTTATCGGTCCCGATTTTTGGGAAGGCAGGACAAATCCTCTTTTCAAGGAGAGCAAAACTTTGCTTGCGAAATGGAAAAAGAGCGCAAAGGAATATGACGGCGTCTCGTTTCGTGTGGGACGTTGGCAGGTGCCTGGAGAACCTATAGCCATTTTGGTGGATTTCAAGCCTTTTTTTGAACAACGTAACGAAATCTTCGGATGGGCTTGGGAGAATTTCCGTGTCAATTCGTTAAATGCATACGGCGATTATGATGAGAGCCTGATGTTCTCGTGGGCTGCTGGTAAGGTGGTGGAGAGTTACTATCGGTTCTTTGGCTTGACGAAGGAGAATAATGTGGTGTTCCAAGCGCATGAATGGCAGACTTGTCTGGCTGCGCTCTATGTGAAGAAATATGTGCCAGAAGTGGCAACCATCTTCACAACCCATGCCACCACGATAGGACGTTCCATTGCAGGCAACAACAAACCTCTTTACGATTATCTTTCTGCCTACAACGGCGACCAGATGGCCTCAGAACTTGGTGTGGAATCCAAACACTCGGTGGAGAAGCAGGCTGCATGGAATGTGGATTGCTTCACGACGGTGAGTGAAATCACGGGCAAGGAATGTACTGAACTGCTCGACAAGCCTGCTGATGAGATTCTGATGAATGGCTTCGAGAATGATTTTGTGCCTTCGCCTGCTGCCAAGTTCAACGAAGCAAGGAAAGCGGCGCGTGAAACCCTCCTGAAAGTGGCGAACACGCTCATGGGCACACAATTGGACGATGACACGATCATCATCACTACGGGTGGTCGATACGAATATCAGAACAAGGGCA
Organism: Bacteroidaceae bacterium; assembly: GCA_045117095.1. Classification (GTDB taxonomy): domain Bacteria; phylum Bacteroidota; class Bacteroidia; order Bacteroidales; family Bacteroidaceae; genus Minthosoma. The sequence continues at coordinate 1,029 of JBGUMY010000071.1, forward strand.
TCAACGTGTATATTGATGCGATGAACCGCCTGCGTTGGGATGACCGATTGGAAAAGAACGTGCTGGCATTCGTGATGGTGCCTGCATGGATGAAGGAGGCTCGCATGGATTTGAAGGTGGCTTTGTCATCGAAGAAGCATAATCCTGTGGAATATGGCCCTATTGGCGACCCACGCATCACCCATGTGCTGCATGAGCCAGAGGGTGACAAGGTGCTGGGGCAGATGAACTGGCTCGACATGTACAATCGTCCAAAGGACAAGGTGAAGGTTATCTTTGTGCCTTGCTATCTGGATGGTACTGACGGCATCTTCAATAAACATTATTATGATGTGCTGGTTGGAATGGATTTGTCCATCTTCCCCTCCTATTACGAACCTTGGGGCTACACGCCCACAGAGTCTGTCGCTTTTCATGTGCCTTGTATCACAACGGATTTGGCTGGTTTCGGCATCTGGGCTAACAGCCTGAAGGGTGGTGCGAGCGACATTGAGGATGGTGTGAAGACGGTACATCGTTCGGACTACAATTTCGACGAGGTGAGCAACACCATTCGCGACACTGTCCTGAAGTTCTCCCA
>JBGUMY010000072.1:0-10706 GCA_045117095.1 Bacteroidaceae bacterium
AATCGACTGGCGCCATCTTCTTCATCGGGCAGTATATGGGCGAAAATCCAGCTCTGGCCATCACCTCCCCTGCCTTACCCCAGTCGAAGGCCAACAACACCTACTACGACCTCACTGGCCGTCGTATCTCCACTCCAACCAAGGGCATCTATATCCGTAATGGAAAGAAGGTGTTAGTCAAATAATCTTCAAAAAGACCATACAATTTTCTTTCGGCGGCTTGCCGCAATAAAACAATCGGCTCTTATACCGAACTGACGTTATTATTATGGTGAATTGCCCTTCTGGGCATAGTATGGTGAAGGTAGTGAAGGTAGAAATAGTAACTTTTGTATAAAGAAAAACATTTAGTCTGAGACTAAATAATTCCCTATAAGGAATGTTGTGTTTTCCACCTTCACAACCTTCACCAATCCTCAGAAAACTCTTGCAAATGGAAAAGATACAAAAAGCAAGCAATTGAGCCTCAAGAAGAGGGAGAGGCAGCGTCAAGAAGAGGCTGCCTCATCGTCAAGAAGCAAGTTTTTTAGAATGATGTGTGAGAGATGTGAGAGAACTTTTTGCAACTTTCCCTATAGAAAAACATTTAGTCTCAGACTAAATCATTTCCTATATATAAAAGTTGGTATTTCATCTCTCACATCTCTCACACTCTTCTGGCTCACCTCTTACAACAACCCTTTTTGCTCAACTTTGAGCAAGTTGAGATTTGAGGAGTAATGGAGGCGTTAAAAGGGAAGTTATAGGGACGATTGACTACGTCGAGCTCTAAGTTTGCCACCAGCATGACAAACGTCCCCATAACTTCACAATAACTCCTCCATAAATCCCCCATAACTCCACAAAAGTGAAGCTTGCGCAACTTTATCTTTTTCTCTTTTATCTTTTTGCGGGCGTTTGCGGTCTACGTATCTTCCTCATCGGTCGCAAAGACCTCATGGCTAAGGCATTCTGCCCTACTCTATCGCTATCCATTCGGGCTTCAGTTCCACCTTGTCGCCCAACTGAACGACAAATGCGTTGTAGGTGTCCTCGTCCACCTCCTTGTCATTGATGGAGTAGTCTTCGTATTTGACTTCCTGGTCGTCGGTGAAGATGTCGAACTCCATGTGCATCTCGGCAGAGGAGGCAATGCGGCTATCCTTCAACACGGAGAAGGCTTCGTCGACTTGGCCGGGGGAGATGTAGCTGTGATAACCCACCGCATTCTTGTAGACCTTGATTTCGCTGCACACATCGGCATCTGCCAGCAGTGTCAGGCTATCACCATCGAGCGAGAACACGCCCTGCCAGTCTTGACTCTCGTCGCCACGCACCCAAAGTTCAGACTTGCCGTCACCGTCGATGTCCACGAGGGCATAGTCCTTGAGCACTGTGTCATCAGCACTCTTGGCGAATCGTGGAATGGCATACTCGAGAATGGCATCCTTGTACTGGTTGATGTCAAAACGCTTTTCCTGTGCCTGGCAACTGAGTACCAACAGAGAACATAGAAGTAATACAATTTGTTTCATAGAGTTGAATTGATTTTTATGATGATAGGTTCAATATGTCCATATACTGATCGTATGGGATGTGCCTCCCTCCCATCGAGAGGAGATGAGGAGTCTCAAACTGGCAGTCAATCATTGGAACGCCTGTTTGTTCGAGGAACTTTGCCAAATGAATCAACGCCAGCTTGGAGGCATTGGGCACTAAGGAAAACATGCTCTCGCCAAAGAACCCATGGCGAAGTACCACTCCATACAATCCCCCCACCAGTTTCTCTTTGGCTCCACCCACCGCAGGATCTATGGATTCCCAAATCTCCACACTGGCGGCATAACCCAGACAATGCAGGTGTGTGTAGGCTTTGATGATCTCTGGCCCTAACCATGCACCGAACTCTTCGTTGCGTTCGTCGACAGTAGAACAGCCACGAATCACTCCTTCAAAATCTTTATTGAGGGTCACGGTATACTTTTGCTGCTTGATCAGCTGTTTCATCGAGTGGCTGATATGAATCTCTTGGGGAAAGATGACAAATCTGTCCATTGGGCAATACCACAATGGCTCATCCTGACTGCGATAGGAGTACCAAGGGAAGAAGCCATTGCTATAGGCCAAGAGCAGACGCTCTGGTGAGAGGTCGCCACCCACAGCAACCAGCCCATCCTCTTCTCCCAAGTGAGGGTCAGGGAACCAAAGTTCTTCATCCAATTGATAAACTGCCATCTTGCATGCCGATTGTAATGTTACCTCCTTTTTTCATGGTGCCGAACAGAATTTCACGCATCAGCAAGGGTTTCAGTTGCTGAGCGATGACACGATCCATTTCACGGGCACCATACTCAGCCGTGAATCCTTCCTTCAGCAGATGCTCAAATGCCTCTGGACGGAGTTCCATTTTCACTTTCTTCACAGCAAGTTTCGCATCCAGTTCTCGCAATTTCTTTTGCAGAATCAGCGTTGCCATCTGCTTATCCATATCGTGGAAGACAACAGCACCAGACAATCGGTTCAGAAACTCTGGCTTGAAGGTCTTCTTCACTTGTTTCATCATGGCTTCTCCTCGGCTGACACTGCTGTTGAAGCCAATGGAACCCTGCGAAGCGAACTGTGCCCCTGCATTGGACGTCATAATCAGGATGACATTTCTGAAATCGGCATGTCTGCCTTTGTTGTCTGTCAATCGGGCATAATCCATCACCTGCAACAGGATGTTATAGATGTCCTGATGCGCTTTCTCTATCTCATCGAGCAAGAGCACGCAATTGGGAGATTTGCGGATGGCATCCGTGAGCAAGCCACCATCTTCATAGCCCACATAGCCTGCTGGCGAACCGATGAGTTTGGCTACAGCATGTTTCTCGGTATATTCACTCATGTCGAAACGAATGAGTTCGATGCCCAATTCTTTGGACAGCACACGGGCCACCTCTGTCTTGCCGACACCTGTAGGGCCGACAAACAGCAAGGAAGCCAAAGGTTTATTCTCCTCCAGAAGTCCTGCTCTTGACATCTGAACGGCTTCAACCACCTGACGGATGGCTTCGTCCTGACCATAAATCTGAGAAAGCATCCGATTGGCAAGACTTTCCAATTGCTGGTAGTCATCCTCCTCTGCCACAGAGAGGGCATCCACCTTGCAAGTCTTGGACAACACATCTGCAATCTCTTTCTTGCCGATGGTTCTGATGTCTGAATTGATCTCCATCGCCGCCCCCGCCTCGTCAATCAAGTCAATGGCCTTGTCAGGAAGGAATCGGTCATTGATATGCTTCGCACTGGCCTCCACGGCAAATGAAATGGCTTCATCTTCATACTTCACTCCGTGGAACTCCTCATAGCGAGGCAGTAATTGTTTGATGATGTGCTTGGTTTCCTCCACAGAAGGTTCAGTGATGTCAATCTGCTGGAAACGACGGATCATTCCCTTCGAACGTGAGAAGTGACGGTTGTACTCTTCGTAAGTGGTCGAACCGATGAAACGGATTGTTCCTGCTTCGAGGTAAGGCTTCAGCATGTTGGATGCATCCATAGCTCCTTCACCCGTCGCTCCAGCACCCACCAAGGTGTGAATCTCATCAATATAGACGATATGATTGTCGCCCTCTTCCTGAACGCCATCCATAATCTGCTTGATACGGTTCTCAAAGTCTCCCCGATATTGTGTACCAGCCAAGAGCGTCCCCATGTCTAACTGATATATCTTGCAGCCCTTGAGCCGATTGGGCACCTTGCCCTCTTCAATCAGACGAGCCAATCCCCACACCAATGCCGTCTTGCCCACACCAGGTTCCCCTACATGCAGAGGATTATTCTTGTCACGTCGGCAAAGTACCTGAATGGTGCGTTTCAGTTCCTGTTCTCGGCCAATGAGCGGATTATGCATTTTGTAGAGGTCATTCATACAAGTCACCAACTTCTTCCACTGAGCAGAACCACCCTTCTCCTTTTCCTCTTTCATGTCTTGGAGATCGTCATCATACTCGCAGAAACTGATCAGTTGGCTCATGAAGTTTGACTCCTCATTCGATAGAGCATCCTTCAACAAATAAGCCGCCCATGAGTCTTTCAGGTTCAAAATGCCACTGACTATGTGAGGAATATCCAATGAGTCAGCACTACTCATGGCCACATGCTGCACAGCAATCTCAATAACCTCCCCCATCTGTGCCGAAACAACAGGCTCATACTCCACTTCTTCAGGCATGGTCTCGATGCTGTCCAAAAATTCCTCCACACGTTCTGCCAACTCTTGTGGACTATAAAAGATGTTCAAAGCCGAATTGAAGTCGAAATCATCTATCAGCACCAACAACAAATGCTCAGGCATGAGAAATTCGTGCCTGTAATTCTTGCAGCATTCCAACGCCTCATTGAACAGGCGTGACGCTCTTTCTGTCTGCTTGATTTCTGCCATACTCTTAACGCTCAGATACTTCTTCTGGTTCGACAGTCAGACGCAGTGGAAAACCATTCTCACGTGCCATTTTCGTAGCCTTTTGTGCTTTGGACATAGCAATGTCGTAGGTGTATATGCCCACTACAGCCTTGTTGGCATGATGCACTTGCAACATCAATGCCTGCGCATTCTCCTCGCTGAGGAAGAAGACCTCCTTCAGAACCATCACGACAAAGTCCATCGTGGTGAAGTCATCATTGTGGATGAGCACCTGATAGCGACGTGGTTCCCTGAAATTGGTCTTTTGCCGCTCTTTGATATTCGATTGTTCTTGTGGCATAAACGTTTCCTTAACTGCGACGTGCCTGTTCGAGAAGGGATCTCTGCTGTTCGGACAGATTGGCAGGGATGGTGACATCGAAGACAATGATGAGGTCTTTGAGTGTACCATCGCTCATAGTACCACCTTTGCCTTTCAGACGAACTTTCTTGCCAGGCTGAGTGCCTGGAGCAACTTTGAGTTTGTACTTACCATAAGTGGTGCTGACGATGAGGTCGCCTCCCAGCAGGGCTGTCCACACATCGATGGACACGTGGGCTTCCACTTCGGATGACTCTGCAGGCTGTCGACGTGTGGTGCGTGTGCGACGGCCACCACCCATACCCATATTACCAAAGATTTGCTGGAAGAAGTCGCTCATGCCGCCTTCGCCACCCATATTGAAGGAGAAGCCTTCGAAGGGATTGCCTCCTCCACCTCCTGTGCCGAAACCACCAAACTGCTCAGCCTGTTTCCAGTTCTCACCGTACTGGTCGTACTTAGCTCGCTTATCAGGATCGTTGAGCACTTCGTATGCCTCATTCAGCATCTGGAACTTCGCCTTGGCCTTGGGGTCATCTGGGTGAAGATCTGGATGGAACTGCTTGGAGCGTTTGCGATATGCTGCCCTGATATCCTTTTGTGGGGTATCCTTGGGGATGCCCATCACTTTGTAGTAATCAATGAATGCCATAATTTCAGTGTTTTTTTTAATGAAGGGACACAACAAAAAAGATGCCAATGAGGACTTTTTCATGGGAAAGTGAAAAATTAAAAGTAAAAAAATTGCGGCCACAGGTGTCTGCCGACCTCAAAATCTTCTTGTAGCAGCAATTTTTTCACATTTCATTTTTCTCTTTAACTTTTATTCACTACCTTTGCAAATCGAATGAGCGCATCAACGAAGCATCTAAAGATCATTTTCACGACGGACGTGCATGGGAACTACTTTCCCTACGATTTTCGTCATGGACACTGGGGGAAAGGAAGCCTCCAGAGGGTTCATGCATTCGTGGCTCAGATGGTGAAGGAACATCCAGGCAACATGCTCCTGATTGATGGAGGCGACATGCTGCAAGGAGAACCAACAGCTTACTATTTCAACAACCACTGTGAAAATTCGCGCCACCGTGTGGCTGACATCTGCAACTACATCGGCTATGATGTGGCTGTGATAGGCAACCACGACATTGAGATGGGACGGCATATCTTCGACAAATATGTGAAGGAATGCACATTCCCTATTTTAGGAGCCAATGTGAAGGATTTGTCAACAGGTGAGCCGTATTTCCAACCTTACGAAGTGTTTTATCGGCAAGGTCTGAAGATTGCGGTGATCGGCTTCATCACACCAGCCATTCCCCACTGGATTCCCAAAGAGATTTGGAAAGGGCTGCACTTCGAAGACATCCGTGAGAGCGCTGAATACTGGGTAAAGACTGTGCGTGAGGAAGAGAATCCGGATTTTGTGATAGGTCTGCTACATTCAGGTATGGACGAGGGCATCGTAACCCCAGAATACAAGGAGAACGCCACACGTGAGACAGCAGAGAATGTGGAAGGTTTTGACCTGATTCTCTATGGGCACGACCATTCGAGCAACATGGAGGAGGTGACCACTAAAGGTGGAAAGAATGTTCCTTGTGTGAATCCTGGATGCTATGCTTACAGTGTGGCTGTGGTAGATGTGGACTTCCGCATCAACGAACAAGGCCATGTGACGAGTCATGAGACACAATGTGCGCTCAACTATATCGGCACACTCCACAACCAGCATGCAGCCTCATTCAAACGCCACTTCGCCTATCCTTTCCATGAGGTGAAACGTTTCTCTACCCAGAAAATTGGTACATTCCTCAACCGTGTGGATGTGACAGATGCTTACTTTGGATCGTCAGCCTACATTGACTTGATTCAGGCACTACAACTGAAAGTGAGTGGTGCTGACATCTCGCTCAGTGCCCCACTTTTCTTCAATGCCTCCATCGAAGCAGGCGATGTGTTTGTAAGCAACCTCTTCGACCTGTATAGGTTCGAAGACCACCTCTATACCTTGCTGTTGACAGGAGAAGAAATCAAGAACTACTTGGAAATGAGTTATGCGGCTTGGACACAACAGATGCATGCACCCAGTGACCCCATGCTGCTCATCAGTCCCATGAAGAGCAATCCTGAACGCATGGGCTTCACAAACTTTATCTTTAATTTCGATTCAGCGGCTGGCATCTGCTATGAGGTGGATGTGACGAAACCTGAAGGAGAAAAGGTGCGCATCATCTCGATGGAGAACGGACAGCCTTTCCAAATGGGAGAAACCTACACCGTGGCGATGACCGCCTATCGTGCCAATGGAGGGGGCGAACTGCTCACGAAGGGGGCAGGCTTGTCGAAAGAAGAAATCGATACGCGCATCATCCAAGTGAGTGAACATGACATCCGCTACTATTTAATGGAATATGTGAAGGAGCTGGGCACTATCAATCCCCAACCCAATAACCATTGGCGTTTTGTGCCTGAAGACTGGGTGGCTCAAGCTGTTGAAAGAGAAAGGAAAATCTTGTTCAATGTATAAAGACCCGTTTCTTGACCTATTTCAGACTCCATTCGCCTTGTAACCTTTCCCACATCATGGGAAAGGAGACCATACGGGAAGCTTTAGATACCAAGAAGATTCCTCACCACTCCCCAAACAATAAATAATACAATGTAAGTGCGTGCCAAGAGCGGATGCTCCACAGCACGCACATAATGTTCACCTTTCTCAAAGTATTTCAATGCTGATGAAATAACCAGCAGAATGGCATAAGGAATGCTGAACATGAAGAAATAGTTGTAGGCAAAAGCCTCAGCAAAATGTCCATGCAGCATGGCATGAAAGGCACGCTGGATGCCACAAGCAGGACAATTCCATCCTGTGAGAAGACGTAACGGACATTGAGGCATCCATGCATAACGGGTGGGATCGAAGCGTGTGTAAATCACAATAGCCCCTACTCCCAACACGAGCGTCAACAAAAGCCAAATGCCTGCATCCCTGGATTTCGTTGACTTCACGACTGCATGGCTGCCAACATGGCACCTCCATAAACAATTAAGTAGATAATGGAAATGACGATGAATCCTACAATACCAATGAGCGACCATCGACGAGCGCTGTTGGCTGCGTTTGTGGCACCAGCATAATCACCTGCATAGTAAAGACCATCCACCTTCGAAGCATAAACAATACCCACCACGCCCAAAGGCAAGCAGCAGAAAACTGTGGTTAGCACAGCCATCAGCATGTGGTTGTCAGGCTTGGGCATAGATGGTTGAGAGGTGCCAGCCGAATTGGTCTGCACATAAACCACTGACTGAGGTTGTGGTTGAGGAGCACTTGCTGGAGGGGAAACTGGTGCTGCAGCAGGAGCGATAACAGACGTGAGTTCTGCTATACTGCCAGCAGGAGCCCACTGCGCCATGCCTTCTGTCCACACCATCGTGTTGGCATTCACGCCATAAGCTGCCAACTGACTGCCATTCACAGGTCCCTTTTGTTCATTCTGTGGGGTAAGAAAATAGTATTGTCTCATGATGATAAATATTGATAAGTTTGTCGTTGTGATTGCAAAAGTAGATAAAAAAGACGAAACAACACCACTTTTTTCCTCTTTTTTTTACAAAAACGTGTCAATCACCTTAAACTTCCTGATGCTTTCTGCAGTTTCACCTGTGTCAACTGACATTGACAACGTGCATTAACGAGATTAGCATTGCACTGCTGCCAGAGCGCTTGAGCCTCCAAATAGTCAGAGAGAGTTTCGAAGCCCACCTCATATTGCTGTTTGGACAGACGCATATTTTCCGTTGCCTGTTCGAGAGCTACCTGACATAGTTTCAGTTCTGTCTGTGCTTCGTCAAAATTATTCTGACATTGGGAATATTCGAGGAGCATCTGCTCGTCATAATCCTGCTGTTCGAGTTGAGCAATCTGATAGGCAGCTTGAGCAGAACGAACTTTATTAGTCGCTCCACCGAAGACGTTAATAGGCACCTTCACCACCACTCCTACTGATGCTGCGCCTCTGTCCAGCATCTTCTTACCTGCCACTTCAAATCCGTCGAGATAAGAATAAGCGGCACCAACAGCCACATTGGGCAGATATTCACTCTTCGTGAGTTTCACATTCTGACGGGCCAATTCTGTCTTGTTCTCAAGAATGATGTGTTCAGGACGCACTCCCTTCTCCACTGATAAATCAGTAATATCCCTATTCGTCTCCACTTGAATGTCGTTTGACAATGGAATGCCGATGATGTGACAGAGATTCATGCAAGCCAGCCGATAGCCATTGTCTGCCTTCTGGATATTGAGTTCTGCCTCATTCAATTTCACCTGCACCTTCATGATGTCGTTGCGTGTACTCATCCCATGACGGAAAGCTCCTTCCACATTCTTCTTCAACTCATTCAACAGCGTCTGATAACTACGAGCCACATCGCCCAATTCTTTGGCTTTCACTGCGAGATAATATGCCTCATGGGTCTTCACGATCACTTCAGACTCTGTGAGACGGATATTCTCATTCGCCATGTTGACACCTAACTTAGACATCTTGTAGGCAGCGGTAATCTTACCACCTGAATAGATAGGCTCCATCAACGAGATGCTACCTCCCAACAGATTTCTGAGTTTCCATTTCATCACCTGTGAGGGGAAATCAGCATACTGATTCAGCGTGTAACTGCCATCAGGATTCGTCTTCACACTGGGAACATATTGACCAGCAGCCTCCACATAATTATATATAGGGAGATGGCCACCTTCGATAACAAACTGCCCTTCAGACGTCGTGTACAAGTCAAATGCCATCAGGTTGATTTGAGGGAAGAAATTGGCCTTGTAGGATTTCATGTCATAGGTGGTCTGCTCCATTTTCACCTTGGCAGAAAACAATGACTTGTTGTATTCAAGCGCTTTGGCGATACAATCATCCAAGGAAAGGGTCTGACCAAAAGACTCTGTGGGAAGACCGCTGAGCACTAAGGTTATGAGAGAGATAAGAATCTTTTTCATGAGGTTTCTTATGTATATAGTTATTTCACCTTGAAGAATATCGCATAGAGCACAGGAATGAAAATCAGGGTGATGAGGGTTCCCATAAAGAGTCCTCCCATGATTGTCACAGCCAATGAACCAAACATGGAATCAGGCACAAGAGGAATCATGCCAAGAATTGTGGTGAGGCTCGCCATCATCACAGGACGCAGACGAGATTTGGAACTTTGGATGAGTGCCAAACGTGGTTCGATGCCCTGCGAGATTTCCAACGTGATTTCGTCCATCAGAACAATACCATTCTTAATCATCATGCCGATAAGACCCAGCACACCCACAATAGCAACAAATCCGAAGGGCTTGCCTGTCAGCATCACCACAGGAATGACACCAATAATCACTAGAGGGATGCAACAGAAGATAACGGCTGGCTTTTTGTAATCCTTGAAAAGCATCACCAAGATGAGAATCATGATAACGATGCAGATGGGGAATCCATTAAACAGATACTTCATGGATTGGTCGGACGCCTTCTTTTCACCTTCCCACGTCAGGGAATAACCTTCAGGCAATGGAATCTTCTCGATCTGGGCAGCGATGGACTTACGCGCCTCTTCTGTCCCTACACCTGGACAGGGTGAACATTGCAATCGTTGTGAACGTTGGCCATCTAAACGCACCACCACGGGTTCTTCCCACTTGATGTCAATGCCATGCGACACCTGTTTGAGGGGGGTAGTCTGTATCAAGTTCTCAACGATTTGTTCACGCGTCACAGTACCTGTCATCAGTTTCTGCATCGTGAAACGGTTCAGGAATTGCCCCACGTTGGGAATAAGTCCAAACACACGGGCATTCTCCAAGTTTTCGACCTTATTGCCCTCCTCGTCCGTACACTTCACATAGATGTTCTCAGGATTGATTCCATCGTAGAAAGTACCGATAGGCACACCGCCCGTGTA
>JBGUMY010000073.1:0-3138 GCA_045117095.1 Bacteroidaceae bacterium
CCGCCAAGGTGTGGCCATAGTGGTCAACAACGAGCGTGCCACCTGTGTAAAGACCACTCTGATCCTCGCCGATACGATTCACACCTGCCACATAACACTGGTTCTCAATGGCACGGGCATGCAACAGCGTGTCCCAAGCTGCCAAACGGCTGGTAGGCCACGAAGCCACATAGATGGCACAATCGTAGGGAATCTTCTCGTTGTTGCGTGAGAAGACAGGGAAACGAAGGTCGTAGCACACCTGCAAAAGGAATCGACAACCACGAAACTCAACCACCTTGCGTTCATTGCCTCGCTTGTAATTGCGATGTTCATCAGCATAGGTGAAGAGGTGGCGCTTGTCGTAGGCGGTCACATCGCCATTGGGCTTGACGAAGTAGAGACGATTGTAGAAATCGCCATCCACCTCCGTCGCCACACTGCCACACAAGGCTCCTTTCAGTTCTGCAGCCATACTTTTCATCCAATTCAGCGACGATTCATCCTTTTCGGCAATGCCATGAGGGTCAACCGCAAAGCCCGTCGAAAACATCTCAGGCAACACATAGAGATCGCTCTTGTCGAGTCCCCAAAGGATTTCCGATATTTTCTCCTGATTCGCGGTGGGATTTCCCCACACGATGTCATTCTGCAACAATGAGATAGTCATATTGTTTTGTTTTTGGAATGGAAAGGAAGGCTCCTTTAACTTCCCTTCAACTTCTTTTTATAATTCAACCCTATTGCCAACACGATCAGCAGGACAAGAATGCCCAAGGCGATGTAAGCAATCGTTTCTGTGGTTTGGACACTCTGAGGCTTGAAAGTGAAGACCACCTTATGCTTGCCTGCAGGAACGTTGATGGCACGCAAGACATAGTTGGCTCGTCCCACCTCTGTGGCTTGTCCATCGATGGTAGCCGTCCAGCCAGGGTAAAACACCTCAGAGAAGACAACCAGACCTCCCTGGTCTGACTCCACTTCGTACTTCGCTTCGTTGGCTTCGTAAGAAGTGAGTTTCACAGTACCTTCTCCACCTGTCTTCAAGAAGCCAAAATCAGCCTTGGCCACCACAGCGGTGTTGCGAAGATTCACCTGCGAGAGGGCATCAAGTTCCTCATTTGCATTGGCAGCCCATTGGATGTTGGTGACAAACCAGCCGTTGCCCATCGCCGTCACATTCTCCACAGGCATCTTTACCTCACCCTTCTCGCCTGCACCCAAGATGAACCAACGTGTGTTGAGCATATTGATGACAGGGAAAAGCGAATCAGTATTGACCACAGAGAGGTTGTAAATAGGATATGGCACCTGCCGTTCCATCATCTTCAAAGTGTCCATCGGAGCTGAACGCAAAGCCTCATACACCTTCGACATCTCAGGAGCGATATGAGCCTCGATGAGTTCCTGATAACGGCGCAACTTGGCAGCATGATAGCCACCCACAGAGCTGTAGAAGGCACTCGTATTGTTGTCGTTGAAGGTGGAAACGGTGAAGTTCAGCACACGATAATCACGTCCTGCCCCACTCTGCTCCAAGATGAATTTGTCCGCATCCGATTTCTGAATACGAGCTGCACCCTGGGGCTGCACAAACATATCATCGTGCAGGTAACGCTTGTTCACGCCCCACATATCGACAAGGCAAATCGCCAACAAGCCCACACTCAACCAAGTGGCTGCACGAGCTCCTTCCTTCTTCTTTTCATACCACAACATCGCGCCAAAACCCATCAGAATGAACATGATGCTGCGCCAAGCATCAGCACTTACCATCGCTGCACGCATATCGGACAAGCTGCGAAGGATATTCTTACCAAAAGCCTCATCGAAATAACCAGCACCTACATATTGCTGTACAGCGGCCTTATCGCTCGAACTGACACAATCGCGGCCCAATCCTGGCGCCATCACATAGATGAGACAGATAACCACCGTGAAGATGGTAGCGATGTAAAGCGGCTTCTTTTCTGGCTTCTCTATCCAAAGTTTCAAGCCCCATAAGGCGATGAACGGTACCACAAATTCCACCACCACAAGGATGCTGGCGACCGTACGGAACTTCGAATACATGGGCACATGGTCGATGAAGAAATCGGTGAACGGCATGAAGTTCTTACCCCATCCCAACAACAGGGTCAGCAATCCAGCCGCCAAGAATGCCCACTTCAACGGATTCTTGTTGGGAATGACGAGCAAGCCCATCACAAAAAGCATGCATACCAATGCACCCAAATAGACAGGGCCACTCGTACCAGGCTGCTCGCCCCAATACTGAGTGAAAGCACCATAAATGCCCACCTGATCTAACTGACTATCAGCCTTCTTCATGGCTGTCTTGTTCATCGAGAGCGGCATGCTTGCCCCACCCTTCACATCAGGAATCAGGAAGGTCATCGACTCGTCAATGCCATAACTCCAAGCCGTGATGTAACTACGTTCCAAGCCGCTGTCCGTCTGGTCTTCCACCTTTCCCTCCTTCACTAACTCGCTCTTGCCACGCATGGTGTCCTTCGCATATTCGTAGGTGTGATAGAGGTTGGAGATATTCAGGCAGATGGCAAGAACAGCAGCCAAAGCAACACCTGCAGTCGCCTTGCCAAACGAAGCCATCTCCTTCTCCTTGATCGCCTTGATCAAGAAAGCCACAATCATCAGCAATTCGACGGTCAAGAAGTAATAGGACATCTGCACGTGGTTTGCCTGAATCTGCAAGGTGGCGAAGATGGCTGTCACAATCGTGCCAAAGAGATATTTCTTTCGATAGCACAAGGCCATACCTCCAATCGTGGGAGGAATGTAAGCCAAAGCCATCACTTTCCAAATGTGTCCAGCTGCTATGATGATGAAGAAATAACTGCTAAACGCCCATACCACAGCACCCAAGGCTGCCATCCATTGACGGAAATCGAAGGCTCTCAGCAAGATATAAAAGCCCAACATCGAGGCAAAAATGTACCACACATAATCAGGGAACCAAAGATGGTATGCCTTTTCCACAAATGACATCGTTTTCGTAGAGTCATAGGATGGAGCAATCTGATAGGTCGGCATGCCACCAAACAAACTTGTCACCCATCGAGGTGTTTCCCCTCCATGTGCGTCACGATACGCATTGATTTCCACATTGATACCATCATTTGCGCCACTATCGTGCTG
>JBGUMY010000074.1:0-6078 GCA_045117095.1 Bacteroidaceae bacterium
TTTCACGATGGTGGTAAAGGGAATGATCCCTTCCCTTTTGTAGGGCATAAACCTATTTCCATCGATGATGAGGTGTTGAGGACGGACTTTCAGCCCATCAATTGCCCGATGCATGGCAGTGATGCTGGCACGAAGGATGTTCATCTCATCAATTTCCTTGGCTGAAACAATGCCCAATGCCCAAGCCACTGCATCACGTTCTATCTGCTCACGCAACTGATACCGTTGCTTGGCTGTCAACTGCTTCGAGTCGTTGAGCAAGTCGTTGTGATAGTCGGCAGGCAAGATGACGGCGGCTGCATACACGCTACCAGCCAAACATCCCCTGCCAGCTTCATCACAACCAGCTTCTATCACACCTTCTTTATAATAAGGTAATAACATTCCTCTTGCCTCTTGCTCCTTGCCCCTATACTATTTAGGCTGTTTACCGATGTAGGCCAAGATGCCGCCATCCACATAGAGCACATGACCATTCACGGCATCCGAAGCATGAGAAGCCAAGAACACTGCAGGACCACCTAACTCAGCGGGGTCAAGCCAACGACCAGCTGGTGTCTTAGCACAGATGAAGGAATCAAATGGATGACGAGAACCATCGGGTTGGCGTTCACGCAATGGGGCTGTCTGAGGAGTAGCGATATAGCCAGGGCCTATGCCGTTGCACTGGATGTTGTACTCACCATACTCTGAACAGATGTTGCGAGTGAGCATCTTCAAGCCACCTTTAGCTGCTGCGTAGGCTGACACCGTCTCACGACCCAGTTCGCTCATCATCGAGCAAATGTTGATAATCTTACCTTCCTTACGTTCTATCATCTCAGGAAGCACAGCACTGGCACAGATGAATGGAGCAACAAGGTCAATGTCAATCACCTGCTGGAACTCCTGACGTGCCATCTCATGCATTGGAATGCGCTTGATGATACCTGCGTTATTCACAAGGATGTCAATCTGACCTACTTCCTTGTGAATGGTTTCAACAAGTTGCTTGATGGCGACCTCGTCTGTCACATCACATACATAGCCTTTCACGTTAGTGATGCCTGCTTCCTTGTAGTTGTCGAGACCCCGTTGCAGGGCTGCCTCGTTGATGTCATTGAACACAATCATATTCGCACCAGCCTTCACAAAAGCCTTAGCGATGTTGAAACCGATACCGTAAGAAGCGCCAGTAATCCATGCGTTCTTACCTTCCAAAGAAAAATTAGATAAATCTGCCATAATGTTAGTTATTAGTTATGTAGTTATTTGTTTTATGAGCACTTATGTCATTCAGGGCTTGAGTGATTAAGCACTCAAAGTGGTTTTGGCTTGCAAAGTTAGGGTAAAAAAGTGAAAACCACAAAAACTTTTCTTGATAAATAAGTTAAAAAACATTAAATATCACAACAAAAGGCTTTGTTTTTTTGGGTGGTAGATGAAAAGTACATATCTTTGCAACGTGTTTTTCATGGTATTAGATTTATTTTAAGGTTAGTAAAGATTGCTTGTCGTGAGATAAGCAATTTTTTATTCGGGTGAGTCATTATGTGTAATGAATCACCCGAATATTTTTTATTGGTCTTGTATCACCATTGTGGGAGGGCACTCATACATCACCTTGGCATGGTTGGTGCGGATGAGTTGGTGGTCAATACACTCGCCTGTATTTCGGTCGAAGGTGTCACGATACACTTTTCCATTTCGATAGACCACTCCATCCTCTCTGGAGAAGTATTCGCCTTCAGCATGGATGTGGAAGGTGTGGAGGAGGGAGTTTGTGGCACGAAGCTCGCCACAAAGATATTCGTCATCCGTCCAGAGCCGGAGTTGGTAGGTGTTCTGTGTGTTGTTCTTCACCCGATAGTCAATGTAGTTGTAGGAGATGCTGGTGCCTGTTCCAAAAGGAATTTGACGGCCATGATCTGGGAAAAGATCAAGCGCATCATGGTGGTGATGTTCTGTGATGGTGAGGTCGCTGTGAAGCACCATCCAATGGATGAGATTAGAGAGCTGACACATGCCGCCGCCGATGCCTTGGGAAGGTTTTCCATGTGTGATGGTCAGTCCTTCTTTGTAGCCTTTACTTTCAGTGGTACGCCCAAGAAGTTTCCACACAGAGAAGGTTTCGCCTGGACGGATCAGCAGACCATCAATGTGTTTAACAGCCAAAGCGAGATTGACAGCCTTGTTCTCTTGAAGTTGCATATTGACATTCCCTAATCTGCGACGTATTAAGGAGTTGTGACGATAGACCACTGCGGGCAAAGATTCTTTCGTGCGCTCTTGAGCAAAACGAACCTTATGGAGAAAATCTTGCAGATGACGTTTCAGGATTTCCTTTTCCATCGACAGGCGATAGGTGAAAGGGCATAATTCGCAGAATAGTTTTCGCTTCATGACTTTTTCAACTCTACTTAATATTATCTCCTTTGGTACGGACGATGTCGAAAAGATAAGTCATCTTGACCAAGACCGTTTGGTTGGCAGAACGTCCGAAATCGCCACGTTTACTATTGTCGTATAGATCGCCCAAACCATAGTAGTAACGCCCTTGCAGCAGGAAATGCCCGACTGGAGAAGAAAATTCCAAGCCGAGACCTGCAGCGATGCCATAGTCGAACTTGCGGTCGGGGTCTTTGCCATACTGATAGACCACGCCATTGGGACGGTTGGACGTATTCCATTCTCCCCCACCTCGATGTTCCTTGCCTGATAGGTAAAGTCCCACTTGTGGCCCTGCTTCAAACAGGAATTTCAAGCCCCTGCGTTCACGTCCCCATCCCATCTGCATGAGGATAGGCATCTCGAGGAAGTGCCAATCACGCTTATAGGTGTTTCCTGATCCATCTTCAATGACCTCCTTCCAACCTAAGTTGTTGTATTGCAGTTCGAGTTCGACGGCACAAATGGTGGTGAAGTATTTCTCGCACACAAAACGGGTGGCAAAACCCACCATGGGGGAGCCTTTCATCGACTGTTTGATTTTGGGCACGAAATCCATCTTGTTCATGGTATAACCGCCCATGAAGCCAATGGAAAAGTCGTTGCGATGCTCACCCACTTGCGCCACGAGTGGCGAAGCGAAAAGAAGGCATATCCATAATATAAACAATCGGGCTCTCATGCGCTTATCTGACAAAGATAGTGCCGTTGGTACGATGTGTGACAATCATCATGGAGCGGTTCTGATAGCCCGACCATTCATTTTTCTTTTCAAACATCATTGGAAACTCCAGCGAGAGATAGGAATAGTTGTGGAGATTCTCATAGAAGGAAGAACCATAGTCCTTCAACCCCTTGATGAAATAGGCGGCAATATCATACCCCAGTTCTCCGTATTTTGGGAAACTGTTATACTGATCCTGATTGAACCAGCGGCGGAAACGTCCGTTAAACTGCTGAATGCGGCTGGACGAACCATTGCTGTAGAAGGAAGTGAAGAATTGGCACTGATATTTACCTAAGTACTTGTCATACTTGCCTGCAAACATCTGCCACTCTGGGAAACCGAACAATTGCACGGTGTATTCCGACGTGAGATTAAGTCCATCCAACTTCTTGCATAGATTCTCAAAGGCTGCAGCAGAACTGCTGGTTGGAATGACAACATTGTTCTGACCAGGTTTCAGCACAAGACTGATGTCTGCAAATTCAGAGACATTCACATTGCTGTAGGCAATGGCCTTGGTATCGAGGTCTCTCCTGAAGTCGTTGATATAGGCCATATTATCGCCCTTGTCATTCATGTTCACAAAGATAATGTTGTGGTTTTTATGAATGAGCGTGAAGCGATTGTACACCTGATTATACATCAAGGAGTTGGGGGCATTCACTTGGAAAGTGGTCGTATGCTCATTCACCAACGACATCTCGTTGGAAAGCGGCACCACATGGGCGATATGATTCTGGTGAGCAAAATCAGCCACGCTGTTCAGGTTCCACTGACGGATAGGCCCCACGATGAGCTGCATTTCCTTCATTTCCGGCTTTTGCAGGATAGTGGACACAGGAGTGGAGATACTCGTTTCGTCGTAGGCATACACCTCAACATTATAGCCATATTCCTTTAGCGAGTCAATGGCCAGCAAGAATCCCTGGTAGAGGTTGGTCATCTTCTGCGATTCGGCACTCATCTTTTCTTCTCCTTTTGCAAAAGGCAAGATGATGGCTGTTTTGATGGTTGGGTAAACCACCACCTTGGGCTTATTGGCCTCCTCAATGAGCCGTTGCTGCTCAGCTTGATACGCAGCGTCCTCCTCTGGGGTGAAAGGAATGTTGAGCACGGAACCCTTCTTCAGTTTTCCCTTTGCCAAGTCGGGATTGACAGCAATCAGTTGTTCCTCCGTGATGCCATACATGCGAGAGATGCCAAAGATGGTTTCCTTCTTCTGCACCTCATGGAAGGTCTTGTAGCGAGAACGGTTGGGAGTGATGACTTGCTGTTGGGTAGTCGACTGACTCACGACAGGCACCGACACATTTGTTTGTTGGGTAGTCGGCTGAGTCACAACTGGCACCGATACATTCGTTTGTTGGGTGGGCACATTGATCTTTTGTCCAGCCATAATATAGTCGGCATCCAGTCCAGGATTCAGGTCGATCAGTGTTTTCACCGGCACATTGTATTGTCGGGAAATGCTGTAGAGCGTTTCGCCCGATTGCACTTCATGTTGCTGCGTATTGACCGTCTGAGCCACCATGAGTGCGACCCACACAAATGCCATCAGTAAAGAAACAATTTTTTTCATTGTTTAAGAGTGTTCTTTTGATTTCAGGGGGCAAAATTAGTGAAAAAATGCCAATCAAAACGAATTTCGATAAGGCATTGAACTATTTTAAGAGAAAAATGGCATGTTTTTAGGAATAGATTGAGTAATTTTGCATCAAAATGTACAGAAAAGATGATAAAAATGAAATTAAAGACAAGAATCCTTCTCATGGTCAGTGCACTAATTTTAATCGCTGCATGCAGCCATGATGACGACATTTTCCGTGACCCTACCGTTTCCACTCGGCAGACGACAGATGAGGACAGCGGAGCTGATGATACAGAGGAGGCTGACAGCGTGAAGTCTTCCGAGATTTTGCCGCCTGATGAGATGGGTGCGAATCCATACATCAAATTCTATTCCATTGATGAGGAGGACACGGTGAAGATGACGGCAGGCGAGTCGCAGACCGCACAAGCGCCATTGACCTTTGAACTCATAGGTAATATAGGCAATCCTGAAAATTACAACTACATCTGCGAGTGGCGGGTTTGGAGCACCCAAGAGAATGGAGGTGAGGCGAATCCGTTGGTGGTGCGTTTTGAGCAGAACACCAGTTACACGCTTATGAAATCGGGAGGCTATGCCATCAAGCTCTACGTGACCTTTAGCCTCGACGGCGACACGATTGAGTATGAGAGTGAGCTTTTCAATATCGTCATCAGCGAGTCAAAGCTGGTTTGTCCTGACGGGTTCTCGCCCAACAACGACAGCATCAACGACACCTACCGCATCACGGCACAATCCATTGTGAAACTTGATGCCAAGTTCTTCAATCGGTGGGGTGAGAAACTTCACACCGCTACACTCGATAACGCCAAACACGTGGAGGGCGAACCCAATAAGCTCGTGCTTTGGGATGGTAAACACAATGGAAAAGTCGTGAGCGACGGCGTGTATATCCTCAACCTTTACGGACTCGGCAGCGATGGATTGGAATATAAGATTCGAAAGACCATCAGTATCATGACGAAATTCCGTGAGGGCACCGAAACCAACAGTAGTAGTGGAGGAGGAGGCTCATGATCAAAATTGAAGGGGCGAGGGTCCACAACCTAAAGAACATCGATGTGGAAATTCCTCGCAACAGTTTGACAGTCATCACTGGACTGAGCGGCAGTGGCAAGTCGTCTTTAGCGTTCGACACGATCTTTGCTGAGGGTCAGCGGCGCTATGTAGAGACCTTCAGTGCTTATATTCGCAATTTCTTGGGGGGGATGGAGCGTCCTGATGTTGACAAGATCAGTGGACTCTCACCTGTTATCAGCATCGAGCAGAAGACAACGAACAAGAATCCACGTTCGACAGTAGGTACGGTGACCGA
>JBGUMY010000075.1:0-5641 GCA_045117095.1 Bacteroidaceae bacterium
TTCACCTTCTGCTTACCTCCAGTAGTCTGAATGGGAAGGGGGGTGACAATTTGTCCCCACCCTTTAGCAAGCTCAGGATCACGCTTCTTCATCTTCTTGATGTAGTCTGTAGGGTTGATACTTTCTGTGAGGATTTCGACAACATCTACTATAGAGAAATACCATTTCTCCTGTTCATCGTCCCAAACTGTGCGGACTTTACGCTCCTCAAACAGTTGTATTGCTTGTTTCTTGGTCATATCTGGTATCTTTTAGATTATCGATTACAAAGGTACATATTTTTCTGATAACCACAAAGGATATGAAGAAAAAAGTGTATAATGTACCATTGTACCAATGTACCATTAGGAAAATTCAATTTTTTCCAGGGAATTCATGTGCAAGGAAGTAACAAGTAACAAAGTAACATTTAGTGGTTTTTGTTGTTGGAGGGATTGGTTGAGGAATGATAGAGAGATAGGTGGATTTTAGTTTACCTTATATATTATATATATATTATAAAATAATATATATATAATATATAAGGTAACATTGTTTGACTATTGCGTTACGAACATACGATTTCACCTAATGTTACTTTGTTACTTGTTACACCCTTGATGTTTTTTCCTGATTTGGTTGACAGTTTTCGCTCCCTATAAAACTGTAATTTTCCTAATGGTACATTGGTACATTGGTACATTACAGTATAAGAGCCGGTACCCCTAAGGCATTGAGCATACTTCTTTTTTTGTGTCTTGTTACAGCGTTACAGTTGTTACAGTTGTTTATGGAATGTTCCACTCTCACAATTTACACTTATATTTATATATATAAATATAAAATTTAGTTTAGACTTTGCGTAGTTGAAAAAAGAACTGTAACACTGTAACGCGTAACGCAATCAAATCACCAAATGGTGTCTTTCGCTCCATAATGGTGGGTTATTTCCAAATAATGCTGGGTTATTGTCTGATAGGGGACGCTTATTTTATGACAGATGTGCATTAGTGTGGAGATGGATACCTATTGAGCATCAAGAAGCGGGAAGGCCATCGTCAAGAAGCAGGCAGGCGATCGTCAAGAAGCGGGTCGCCTTCCATCAAGAAGCGGGTTGTCGTACCACCTTTGACGATACGGCGTATCGTGCGGCATGAAACGCCGTATCAAAGGGCACGATACGCCGTATCGTTGATAATGGCATGCTGGCTAAAGGGCATTGAGGCGGCGGCTCGTCCATGAAGCCCTTACAGTCAAGGGTGCAATGCTTTGCCCACAAGAACCTGCACGATGAAAAACTTATCAAAAAATGAAAAAAATCTTTTTTTTGTTTGGTATTATGCTCATTTATTCGTAACTTTGCATTCGTAAACCTATTATATGATGGAACTAATAAAAGGAAAAATATCACAGATTATAGGTCCCGTGGTGGATGTGCAGTTCTCGGCAGAACGATTGCCACGCATCCATGATGCACTGACGATTGAGCGCCAGCAAGGACGCAGAATGGTGGTGGAGGTGCAGCAACATTTGGGTGAAAACACGGTGAGGTGTGTGGCAATGGAATCGACCGACGGCCTCAAACGTGGCATGGAAGTGGTGGCTTTAGGCCGTCCTATCACGATGCCTGTGGGCAATCAGGTGAAGGGGCGACTGATGAATGTGAGTGGTGATGCCATCGACGGAATGGAGGAAATGAGTCGTGAGGGCGCATTGCCTATCCATCGCGAAGCGCCAAAGTTTGAGGAACTGAGTCCTGCCCAGGAGGTGCTCTATACGGGCATTAAGGTCATTGACCTCATCGAACCTTATGCCAAGGGTGGTAAGATTGGTCTCTTCGGAGGTGCAGGTGTGGGCAAGACCGTGCTGATTCAGGAGCTCATCAACAACGTGGCAAAGAAGAACAACGGATTTTCAGTCTTCACAGGTGTGGGCGAACGTACCAGAGAGGGTAATGACTTGCTGCGTGAGATGATTGAGAGTGGCGTCATCCGCTATGGAGAGAAATTCAAGCAGGCGATGAATGAGGGTAAGTGGGATTTGAGCCTCATTGACAAGGAGGAACTGAAGAAGAGTCAGGTGAGCCTCGTATTTGGACAGATGAACGAGCCTCCAGGCGCACGTGCGAGCGTGGCTTTGTCTGGCTTGACCATTGCTGAGTCGTTCCGTGATGGTGTGAGTGGTGGCAAGGGTGGCGACATCTTGTTGTTCATCGACAATATCTTCCGTTTCACTCAGGCAGGTTCGGAGGTGTCAGCCCTGTTGGGACGTATGCCTTCAGCCGTGGGTTATCAACCTACATTAGCCAGCGAGATGGGACAAATGCAGGAACGCATCACCTCGACGAAAAAAGGCTCTATCACGTCAGTTCAGGCTGTGTATGTGCCAGCTGATGACTTGACCGACCCTGCTCCTGCAACGACGTTCTCGCACTTGGATGCAACGACGGTGCTGAACCGTAAGATTGCGGAATTGGGCATCTATCCTGCTGTTGACCCCTTGGATTCCACCTCACGTATTCTCGATCCCAATGTGGTGGGTGAGGAGCACTATCAGACGGCACAACGTGTGAAGCAGATCCTGCAACGCAACAAGGAACTGCAGGACATCATCTCGATTCTCGGCATGGAGGAACTCTCTGATGAGGACAAAACGACGGTGAACCGTGCACGACGTGTGCAGCGATTCCTTTCACAGCCTTTCGCTGTGGCACAACAATTCACGGGTCTGCCTGGTGTGATGGTATCCATCGAAGACACCATCAAGGGCTTCAAGATGATTCTGGACGGCGAGTGCGACGATCTGCCCGAACAGGCCTTCCTTAACGTCGGCACGATTGAGGATGCGTTTGAGAAGGCACAACGGCTGAAGGAACAAGCAAAATGATGAAGTTAAAGATTATCACACCAACGGGAACGAAGTATGAGGGCGAAGTGAACAGATTTCAGTTCCCCTCAACGACAGGACTCATGGAGTTCTTGCCTGGTCATGCTCCCATGATTGCAGAGGTGAAGGAGGGTAGCATCCATACGGAGAGCGAGGAAATCACTTGTGGAGCTGGTGTGGTGAAAATCGAGAACGACGAAATCACGGTAGTATGCGAACCCGCTCCCACGCAGGGCGAACTATAATAGGAAAGTATGGTCAGGAGACTGCTTATATATGTAATATGTGTGCTGAGCTTTGCTGCACCTGTCAGCGCAAAGGAGGGATTGGACGTGTCCAAACTCATCTTTGAGCATCTGGGTGACAGTTACGAATGGCACATTGTGGAGGGAGCCGTCATTCCTCTGCCCTGCATCCTGATTGGAGACGGGGGCGTGGATGTGTTCCTTTCGACCAAGCTGGAGCATGGCGCGACCTACAAAGGCTACCACATCGCTGAGGAAGGAACCTATGCGGGGAAGATTGTGACAGAGGCAGGAGTACGTCCTTTCGACATCAGCATCACGAAGAATGTGCTGGAGCTGTTCATCGTGTGCATCCTGCTCTGCTCGGTGGTATTAGGGTTGGCACGATGGTATAAGAAGAATGGTTCGCGGAAGGCACCTGGTGGATTTGTGGGCATGATGGAAGCTGTGGTGGATTTCATCGACAAGGATGTGGCTAAGGAAAGCATCGGACATGGATACGAACGCTTCTCGCCCTACCTGATGACCGTGTTCCTTTTCATTCTGACCAGCAATCTTTTAGGACTTCTTCCCGTCTTTCCAGGTGGAGCCAACTTGACTGGCAATATTGCTGTGACCCTCACTTGTGCCGTCACGGCCTTCATCGCCATCAACTTCTTTGCCCCCAAGGGCTACTACAAAAGCATCTTCTGGCCAGATGTGCCCATCTTCTTGAAAGCACCCCTGCCCATCATGCCCCTCATCGAGTTCATCGGTGTGTTCACCAAACCTTTCTCGCTGACCGTTCGTCTCTTTGCCAACATCATGGCAGGCCACATCATCATCCTGGCTTTGACCAGCGTGGTGTTTGTGACGGCAGAAATGGGGGCTGGCATGTGTGCCTCGATGACTACGGTAAGTGTCCTCTTCTGCATCTTCATGAATTGCCTCGAACTGCTCGTGGCGTTCATCCAAGCATACGTCTTCACCATCCTGACTGCCAACTTCATCGGTTTGGCACATGATGAGTGAAAAATGGAAGTGTTGAAATAGTAAATACTAAATTATAAAATTGTAAATCTAATTATGGTTCTTGAAGCAGTAGAAGCGAGCATGAGCCTCGCACAATTCGGAGCAGCCATTGGTGCTGCCATCGCAGTGATTGGTGCCGCTTTCGGCATCGGAATGATTGGTAAATCAGCCACTGAGAGCATTGCGCGTCAGCCATCGGCATCGAGCAACATCCGCACGGCCATGATTCTGACAGCCGCCTTCATCGAGGGTGTGGCATTGTTCGCCATCGTAGTGTGCCTCCTGGTCGTGTTGCAATAATTAAAAGATGAATCCACTCACACCAGATCCAGGACTACTCTTCTGGATGGTACTCTCGTTCGGTGTGGTGTTCTTCCTGCTGGCGAAGTTCGGCTTCCCAGTCATTGTGAAGGCCATCAACGAACGCAAGGAGTTCATCGAGATGTCGCTCCTCTCTGCCAAACAAGCCAATGAACGATTGGCTGCGATTCAGGCAGAGAGCGAGAAATTGTTGGCTGATGCCAAAGCACAACAGAAGGACATCATCAGCAGCGCCATGCAGGAGAAGCAGCGGATTGTGCAATCAGCACAAGACGAGGCACAAGAATCTGCCAATCAAATGATAGAGGATGCTCGGCAGAGCATTCAGGCAGAGAAGGAAAGAGCCTTGCAGGATGTGCGGCGAGAGGTGGCTACCCTTGCCCTCGACATTGCCGAGAAGGTGATTGGTGAGCGAATGAAAGATGACGCCACCCAGCGTAAGACCATCGAACAACTCATCGACAAACTCTAACTGTCAACTCTTAACTGTCAACTGTCAACTAACATGAACGGAAGCATAGCCAAACGATATGCCATAGCCCTCTTCGAGGAGGCCAAGGTGCAGTCCATGGATCGGCAGATCTATGAATACCTCGGCATGCTTCATTCCTCGATGAAGAAGGAGTCCGAATTGCAGATGGCACTCATCAATCCACGTGTGTCAGCCGAGAAGAAGTACAACCTTATGGTGCTCGCATCAGGTGTTGACCCTGAAGCCACGACGCTGTACACCCGGTTCTTGAGGTTGCTCTTGGAGCACCATCGTGAAAACCAACTGCGCCTCATCATCTTCGTTTATCGAGATATGTACCGTGAGGAGTATGGCATCGACCGTGTGGTGTTCGAGACAGCGGTGAAAGTTGATGATGACATTGTCAATCACTTGATTGAGCATATCAAGGCACATCGGCACCGAAAAGTGGAATGTGAACGCAAGGTGAACCCACGCCTCATTGGTGGCTTCCGACTCCGTATTGGTGACCGCCGTTACGACTACAGTTACAAACATCAATTGGAACTCATTAGAAAAGAATTATGTCCGACTCAATAAAAGTAAGCGAAGTGACAGCGATGCTGCGCCAGCAACTCGCCAACATCGACAATGAAGAGAAAACTCTCGGCAACGAAACAGAGGTAGGTACTGTGCTGACCGTCAGCGATGGTGTGGTACGTGCCTATGGGCTGCGCAATGCTGAGGC
>JBGUMY010000076.1:0-2929 GCA_045117095.1 Bacteroidaceae bacterium
GTCTTCCAGCCTTTGGTGACAGTGGGTGACTCTGCTTTTGACCGTCAAGCAGCCGAAGATGCCTTTGCTTTTGGGGCAGATGTGAGCATGCTCACTAAACTGACACAGAAAGGTGAGAAGTTCTACGACCGTTTTGGGCAGAAAAAAAACGTGATTCCCATTCTGAAAGAAGAAGGTATGAACAGCATTCGGCTGAGTGTGGTGGTGAAACCTTCTGATGATGTTTGCAACCTCTCATACGTAAGGTCTTTGGCAGTAAAGGCAAAAGACCAGGACATGAACGTGATGCTCTGTCTACATTATGCCGATAACCTCTCCGACATGGGCACTCAAAAGAAGCCTGCAGCATGGAAAAATCATGATATCGAGGCATTGGTGAAGGATGTCAAGAACCACACCAGTACAGCTGTGAAAGCCATCAGAAACAATGGTGTGAAACTGAAATGGGTGCAGGTAGGTTATCAACTCGACGAGGGCATGCTTTGGCCAGAGGGAAAACTGTCGAGCGGGGGTAAGAATGCTGAGAACTTTGCCCAACTCTTCAACGCCGCTTACGATGCCGTCAAGGAAATTGACCCTGAGATTCAGGTAGTGCTCCATGTGGCAGACCTTCAGAGCACAGTCCTCATGAACACTTACTTCGATGCATTGGAAAAAACTGGGGTGAAATGGGACATCATCGGACTTTCAGCCTATCCGCAGATGTCGGGTTTGAAGACGGCTGCCCTCATCCGAAGAGCAGTTGACAACGTGAAGAGCCTGAAGGAACGCTACGGAAAACCCGTCATGATTGTGGAGACAGGCCATTACAATGATCAGCCTTTGGAATCCAACCACTTCCTTTGCGATCTGCTGCAGCAACTCATCGAGGCAGGTGCCGCTGGTTGTTTCTATTGGGAGCCTGAACTTACTGACAACTACAACCTGGGCGCATGGAATCCTAAGACCCGCCGAGTGTCCATCGCCCTCGAAGCCTTTAAGGGTATGAAACACTCTGAAGTTCCCTACGTGATGGACATCGCTTGGAACATTCCTGCTGATACTGTCTTCAACAAAGCCCCCATCGAACTACCTGTGACCGTTCGCCACATACGCGACCGCATCAAGAAGGTGGACTTGATGGAAGGTAAACAGATACAAGCCACCAGTACAGAAACTCCTTACACTCTCAGATGGACAGAAGTTGAGCCTGGTCAGTACAGCATCTATGCATTGGCCACTGCTACAGATGGTGAGACAGCTTCAACTGACACGGTGAAGGTCATGGTAAGTTCTGATATATTACTGAGCGTGAACTCCGTGAAGGTTTCTAATGACATTCATCTGAATGCGGACAAGAACCAAGTGACCGTTGAGTCTGACACCCCATTGCGTCAACTTCGCATTTTCAGCATCAACGGCATGCTGTTGGCAGAGAAGAAAGTAAATGGTTCCCTCCGTGCCTCTCTCCCCGTAACAATTAAGCAAAAAGGAACCCTCCTCCTCGTGGAGGTGGAGAACGACAAGGGGACTAAAACATTCCACCTCCGGATGTGAATTTATTGTAGGGAACCGAACTCACATTAATATTCGAACGCACTGCCTCCTAAGAACTCACGCAGGAGGGAATCTGGTGGCAGCATGTCAACAGGAATGGGGTGGAAACGGTTGCAGACCCAACGCAAACGCTGGGCCTCGCGATAGTTGGGGTCGGATTCTGGCACGTTGTCCAACAACGGAATGGCGAGTTGACGGAGAAGGGCAAGTTCGTATTGGAAGGCAGTACAGAAGTTGATATCGGCATTCTGCTGGAAGGGCACAATCCATTTCTCTTCACCTCGCCGCACAGATGGCCATCGAGCAAGAGTCTCAGAGGCTGTCGTATTGCGGAACTGGAAGTCACGCACCATGCGACGGACAAGGCGGTTGTCGGTAGTACCATAGTAGGTACCATTGTCGTTTTTTGCCACTGTAAGTCCTGAGATGTAGATGCGGAAGAGGTTTTCGGATGGGATGCTGCCTGTAAGCAATGGATTAAGCCCATGAATGCCTTCCATGATGAGGATGGTGTGGGGATTGAGCCGCAAACGTTTGCCGCTGAGCAAGCTCTTGCCGCTGGGAAAGTCGTAACGTGGCAATTCAATCTCCTCACCTTGTAGCAACTGGGTGAGATGCTGCTGGAAGAGTTCGACGTTGATGGCGTAAAGGCTCTCGAAGTCATAATCGCCCGTCTCGTCACGTGGAGTCAAATCACGATCCACATAGTAATCGTCCAACGAGATACAAAGAGGTTCGAGACCATTCCGTTCAAGCCCCAAGCTGAGTTTCTTGCTGAAAGTGGTCTTTCCACTGGAAGAAGGACCGGCGATGAGCACAGCCTTGACATAAGGACGTGCAGCGATAGCATCGGCAACAAGTTGGATGCCTCGTCCTTGAAGCGCCTCAGATATTTTGACCATCTTCTCAGCTCCACCTTGATCAATGGTACTATTCATCATGCCGATGGAGATGCTGACAGTCTTGAGGCGCTTGGTGAACAAATAGCGTCCCTTGATACGACTGACGAGATATTGGATAGCTTTATCGAGCGTCTTACCTTGGAGGGTGTTTTTGAGTTGCTCTGAAATCTTGATGAAAGCGCCGTTCACTTCAAATCTTTCAGAACTGCGGTTGTTGCTGAAGTTATAGTTTGTAGAGGAATCCATAGGCTTTGAAAAGTTTAAGGTAAGTTGACTATACATTATGCTTTTCGTACAAAAAATGGACAGAATCGCAAATTATGAATAATAAATTATGAATAATGAATAAAAAGTTGTACCTTTGCATCCGCTTTATCAGGAAGGCCCCATAGTTCAATGGATAGAACAAATCTCTCCTAAAGATTAGATCCGGGTTCGATTCCCGGTGGAGCTACCTACATCGTCCTTCACACGGGGTTAGTTTAGTTGGT
>JBGUMY010000077.1:0-8540 GCA_045117095.1 Bacteroidaceae bacterium
GCTGCTTCGATGAAGTATTCTGGTCCTTTCTGCATGGTAATACGTCCGAGGAAGGTGACAACTTTCTCTTTGCCATGATCAACACGAGGAATGTCGAGGTATTCCTGTGGCAGTGGATAAACTGCATTGTGCATGGCGAAACACTTACGAGGATCTTGATGGTACTCGCGGATGACTGTCTGACGAGTCAGTTCCGACACACACATGATACAGTCGGCATGATCCATACCGTTCTTTTCGATGGAATATACTGTTGGATTAACCTTACCGCGAGAACGGTCGAAGTCAGTAGCATGAACATGAATGCAGAGTGGTTTCCCACTCACCATCTTAGCATGCACACCTGCTGGATAGGTGAGCCAATCGTGGGCATGAATGATGTCGAACTGCTCCGAACGAGCCACTACACCAGCGATAATGGAGAAGTTGTTGATTTCATCATGTAAGTTGCCTGGATAACCACCGGCAAATTCCATGCACCCCATATCGTTGACGTTCATGTAAGAGAAGTCTGCATAGATGTGGTCGCGGAAATTATAATACTGCTCAGGGGTCATATAATCGGGGATACGGCTCTTCACATAGTCATAGTCGTGTCCACGATAGACGATAGGCACCTGATTCATGCCGATGATACGAAGGAATTTTTCTTCTTCTCCGCAAGGCTTGGGGAGGCAAAAGGTGATTTGAGCATCAGGCTGACCCTCAACCATTCCTTTTGTAATGCCATAGGAAGCAACTGCAAGTCCGCCGTAAATCTTAGGAGGGAATTCCCAACCGAACATTAAAACTTTCATATCCTTTGTCCTCCTTATTTAATAGTTATAGAATTTTGAAAGAACCTTATTCACTCGTAGTACTGCTGCCACATTCATGGCGAAAGAAAGTGCTCCTCGACCACTGAATGGGGGATTACCATCGAAGAGTTCTGGCAGTGTGCCGATGCAATGGTAGAACATCTCTTCCTCGAACCCCAGGAAGCAACGATCCACCCAAGAGAGTCCACTGCGCTTGTAAATCTTGAGGCAGGTTTCGAGATAGAAGCCAGACAACCAAGGCCAGACAGTTCCCTGATGATAGGCTGCATCTCGCTGCATTTGACCTCCAGCATAGATGGGATTGTAACCACCAGACTTGGGTGAGAGGGAACGCATGCCCTTAGGAGTGAGCAACTCCTTGGTGCAGATATCGAATATCTTTTTGCACTCAGGTGTGGTGAGTGGGCTGTATTCCAACGACGAGGCAATCAGCATGTTGGGACGTACAGACCAAGAGATGTAGCCCTCGTCCACATAGTCGAGCAGATAACCATGCTCATTCAGGAAAGTCTCTTTGAAAGAACGTCCTGTGACTTCTGCCAGTTGGGTGTAGGTTTCAGCCTCACCAGCACGTCCTGCATTCACCAGCAGTTCAGCGTTGAAGAGCAGCGCATTGTACCAGAGTGCATTGATTTCAACCACATACCCCGAACGAGGCACTACGGGATACCCATTCACTTCTGAGTTCATCCATGTGACAGCGTGTTTGCGACCATTGGTAAAGAGAAGGCCATTCTCATGCAGCACGAGATTGGAATGCTTGCCTTCACGGATGAAGTCCACCATCTGTTGCACCAGTTTTCCATAACGTTCACGTGCGGCATCAACCTTGACCAAACGTGCGTATTGCTGGATGCACCAGATAGCCCATAGGAGCACATCGGGTTTCTCTATCTCATACATTTTGATGTTCGACTCCTTATTATTCATGAAGTTCTGCAAGGCTTTCTCTGCAGTCTTCATGACTTTCTCGAAGTATTCCACCTCGTCGATGGCAAGGGTCAAACCT
Organism: Bacteroidaceae bacterium; assembly: GCA_045117095.1. Classification (GTDB taxonomy): domain Bacteria; phylum Bacteroidota; class Bacteroidia; order Bacteroidales; family Bacteroidaceae; genus Minthosoma. Next base: position 1,828 of record JBGUMY010000077.1, read on the forward strand.
GGCAGGGAGACGAACATGTCACGTGCACGGCACTTAAACCAAGGATAGCCTGCAATGATGTAGGTTTCGCCATCACGTTCGTAGTGGAACTGATGGGCTGCATTCACTAAACAAGACTGGAAGTTGAGGCGAGGCACATGCACTTCAACCTCATGATCGAAGATTTTCTTCAACTGGCTGGTCTTTAACTCGCTGACTCCAGCAGAGAAGACCACGCTTTCGCCCTTCTTGATGTTGAACTCGAAATAACCTGGCACGTAGAGGTCTTCCTTGTACTCGTAACCCAGTTCCTGCTCTTTCTGATATTCTATGCCTCGATACCAGTTAGGTTCAAACACAAACTCATTCTTTTTGTTGAGTTGCATCATCAGTTCTGGATAGCTTGGATAGAGACGGGTTTTGATGCCGTTGTCTATCACGTCATACTGCTTGTTCGCTTTGTCATTTTCATGGGTACACTCCTCCACACTGCGGAAAGCCAAGAACGGCCGCAGACGGAGGGTTGTCACCGAATGTGCGTCAAGCAAGGTGTAGCGAATCAGGATGCGGTTCTCAAAATGCTGGAAAACCTTTTCCTTTTTCAAGATGACACCACCTACACGGTAGATGGTGGTTGGCAGTTTATCCCATTCACACGAGCGAATGTACTTGTGCCCGTTAGGGCTGTACACATTGCCCGAATACTTGTGGAGTCCGAGATTGAATTGCGCACCATGTTGGATGACTGTTTCATCCAGCGAAGAAAGCAATACGTGGTTCTCATCACCCAACTCGGGAACAGGAACAACCAACAAACCATGATATTTACGCGTATTGCAGTCAACGATAGATGAACATGAATACGCACCTGACCTGTTTGTTCGCAGAATTTCCTTAGGGAGCGAATCCTGCAGATTGGTCATTTGAGCCTTATCAAAACGTAAATAACTCATATCTGAATGTTAAGGTATTGTAACGTTTGTAGATTTAGTTGTTAGTTTTTGGTTTTCAAATTTAGTGAGTTTTTTTCGAGTGTACAACCTTTCTTCGTTTTTTTTCAAAAAAAAATCAATTTCTCTCAGAAAAAGTCTTAAAAACATGCTAAATAGCAGAAAAATGGAGTAATATTTTGTAGGTTTGTAAGATGTGTGTAACTTTGCACCGCAAATTTGAATGGGCAATGAGAAAGAAAGATTCTATCATATTAGCAGACACAATTAGCAGCCTTCACGATATCATGCAGTTGCTCTCGGAGGATCAACAGGAGGAACTGAAAGATAATATGACCGTACAACATTTTAAAAAGAATGAGGTACTCTACCGAGAGGGAGAGGTGCCCCAGATGTTCCATTGCCTTGTAAGCGGAAAGGTGAAAATTTACAAGGGGGGCATCAGTGGTCGTACGCAAATCATTCGGGTGTTGAAGCCGGTAGAGTATTTTGGTTATCGTGCTTATTTTGCCAATCAGAACTATGTGACCTCGGCTGCTGCCTTCGAGGCAAGCACCGTTTGCCTCATTCCTGTGGGGCTGATTGAGAAATGGATGATGGAGAATAACGAGTTTGCCATGTATTTCATCCGACTCTTAGCTGTGGAGGTGGGTAATTCTGACCAGCGGACGGTGAATCTCACCCAGAAGCACATCCGTGGACGTTTGGCCGAGTCGCTCTTGTTCTTGCGCGATAACTACGGCTTGGAGGCAGATGGTGCCACATTGTCTATTTATCTTTCACGCGAAGACCTGGCTAATATGTCGAACATGACCACGTCAAATGCCATCCGCACGCTCTCTGCTTTTGCCCAAGAAAAAATTATCACTATCGATGGTAAGAAAATCAAAATCATCGACAGTGACATGCTGGAGAAAATCAATAAGCTGGGATAACTCGGCGGTCGGAATCATTACGCCGTAGGGCTCATCATGCTGTTTGGTTCATTAGGACATCTGGATAATCCGAAGTTTTGAATCATTAGGGCATTGAGTTCATCAATCTTCGGGCATAGCGGGAATGATGAAATTGAGCACATCCTTCTGAATGTCGACACGCATGGGGGTGGGGTGTTTGGATTGAAGCACCACGCCATCCAACGACACCAATGCCTTGTCTATTTCTGTCACCTGAATCTGGCGGGCACGATAGGGATGCACATTTTTATAATTAAGGAACCGTCCCTTGCCCAAGAGCCAGAATCCTTCAAACAGTTGCCACCATTCGGGACGCGTGATGGCGGACACATCCAACAATCCGTTATAAGGAACAGAATTGGGGGTTTGTCCATAACCATGACAGTTGCCGATACAGATGGACATATACTTGTCTGTCACCTCCTCGGTCTCTATCTTCATTGCCATGTTGAACTGCTTGCGTTCGAAGATGCGGGTGATGAAGGCCGAGATGAGCGAAATCTTGCTGGAGCCTAAGATGTGGGTGGCATCAATCATCGTCTTGACCAGGCGTGCACCCAGTCCAATGTTGATGCAATTGAGGAAGTAGCGGCGTTGGGGGATGTTATCGTCTTGATAAGTGCAGCGTCCCACGTCGATTCTTCTGGTCTGATGGGCGATGATGCCATCAATAGCCCTCTTGTAGTCACTGACCGACACCCCCCAGAAACGGGCGAAGTCATTACCCGAGCCATTGGGGATGACGGAGAAGGCAAAGTCGTCGGGCAGAATCTCGCGGCTTTCCATGATGGCATTGACGGCGCGATTGAGCGAACCATCTCCACCCACCACCACGATGGTGTGGTAGCCGTTCTCACACATCATCTTCGTCAACCGCTCCACCGATTCAGGAGTTTCCGACTGCAAGAAATCATACAACACGCCCTTCTGATCCAGATATTTGAGAATCATTTTCCAGCGCTTGTGCGAATAGTCAAAGCCTGAATGTGGATTATAGACAACTCCTATGCGATTTGCTTCTGCCATAATTCTTTCACTTTTTCGATACGTTCCTCCATCGGCAGCGCGATGCTGAGCCAATGGATGTTGATGCCGCGACGCTCTTCCATGCCACGGAACCACGTCATCTGGCGCTTGGCGAACTGATGGATGGCGATTTCGAGGAGGGAGACCATCTCATCGTACTGCAATTGCCCCAGCAGATAGAGCGTGACGTATTTATATTCCAAGCCGTAACGAATCAATCGTTCTGTTGATACTCCTCGGTCGATGAGGCCTCGGATTTCCTCCACCATTCCTTCGTCCAGACGGGCACGGAGGCGTTGGCTGATGCGCTCCCGACGGAGGTCGCGGCTGATGTCCAGACCGATGATGAGCGAGTTGAAAGGAGGGAAAGCCCTGCCATCAAATTCATATCCTTTGATGACGCTTTCGATATACATGCCCGTGCCGCCGCATAGGATCGGGGTCTTTCCCCTTCGCGTGATGTCCTCGTAAGCATCCAGGAAACCACGCTGCCACTCATATACATTATATCTTGTTCCTGCCTCGGCGATGTCGATCAGATGGTAGGGGATGTCCTTATCCTTCACATGATAATCTGCGAGATCCTTGCCCGTACCGATGTCCATGCCCCGATACACCTGTCGGCTGTCGGCACTGATAATCTCCCCATCGATGTCGTAAGCCAGATGTGCGGCGAAGGTCGTCTTGCCACAAGCCGTCGGTCCTAATATCGTCAGCAGGTCATTCATCTCTAAACGCTCAACTCTAAACTCTCATCTCTAAACTCTCATCTCTAAACGCTCAATCCTAAACGCTCCAACTAAATGGACAATTCATCCAGCACCTTGATCAGGCTCTTGTTCATCGACTTGTCAGGACGCACTGCATCCGAGAAGGGGACATAGACCACTTGGTCGTTGCGGATGCCGATCATCACATTGCGCTGACCGTCTTGGATGGCGTCGATGACACCGGCACCCAGTCGGCTGGCGAGGATGCGGTCGCGGGCTGAGGGAGAACCGCCACGCTGCAGGTGTCCGAGGATGGACACGCGCACATCATACTGCGGATATTCCTTCTTCACGCGGTCGGAATAGAACATGGCGCCGCACTTCGGACTCTCGCTCACGATGACGATGCTCGAGTTCTTGCTCTTGCGGATGCCACGACCGATGAAGTGCTCCAGCTGGTCGGCATCGGTGCTGTCTTCGGGGATGATGGCAGCTTCGGCACCACTGGCGATGGCACTGTTCTGCGCCAAGAAGCCGGCGTCGCGTCCCATCACCTCCACAAAGAAGATGCGCTCGTGCGAGTTCGCCGTGTCGCGAATCTTGTCCACGCACTCCACGATGGTGTTGAGCGTCGTGTCGTAGCCGATGGTCAGGTCGGTGCCGGAGAGGTCGTTGTCGATGGTGCCGGGCAGTCCGATGCAGGGCACGTTAAACTCCTGCGCAAAGGTGTGGGCACCCGTCAGAGAGCCATTGCCGCCAATCACCACCAGCGCGTCGATGCCCTCTTTTTGCATCACCTCATACGCCTTCTTTCGACCTTCGGGTGTCATGAACGCCTTGCTGCGGGCACTCTTCAGGATGGTGCCGCCACGTGAGATGATGTTGCTCACACTCTCCGTGGTGAACTCCTCGATTTCATCATTCATCAGCCCCTCATAACCACGATAGATACCTTTCACCGTATAGCCCTTGCAGATGGCTGTACGAGTCACCGAGCGGATGGCCGCATTCATGCCAGGAGAATCTCCGCCCGAAGTCAGAATGCCGATACAATTAATTTTAGCCATAGTCCTATATATATATATTAATGTGTAAGCCAAAATACCAGGAGTCCCACCATCCATGCCACCAGCGCGCGCCACAGGTAGTGGCGGATGTACCAGCGGAAGCGGATGTTCTCCACCTCGAGGATGGCTTGACCAGCCAGCGAACCCACAAACAGCAGTGTGCTGCCACAGGCACAGCAGAAGGAGAGCAGCTGCCAGTAGATGCCGTTCTGGGCAAACTCCGAGTTCCCCACCGTGTCGATGTGGAAGAGGTTCATGCCCGTCAGCATCAGCGGCACATTATCCATGATGGACGACAGCGCGCCGAGCGCCACGCCATAGATATAGACATTGTCGATATGCGCCTCCAGCCAGTTGCCCACATATTCCAGCGCACCGCACTCAGCGAATGCGCCCACGCCCAGCGAGATGCCGATGAAGTAGAGGATCATGCGCATGCCGATGAACTCCGTCGTGCGGAAATAGTGACGCTGCACCAGCAGCACATTGCCGTTCCGCTCCAGGTTGAACAGCCCTTCCACCGCCCAGATGAGCGCCAGCACCGACAGCGACCCCAAGAATGGAGGCAGCTTCGTGATGTAGTGGAACGAAGGGATGAACCACAGGCCCGCGATGCCCAGGATGAGCAGCGTCACCTTCTGCCAGGACGACAAGTAAGAGTCATCGCCGTCATAGCGCGAGATGACCGAGAAGATCTCCACCCGTCCCCGCAGTTCCATGCCGATGAGCAGGTTGAACGCGCACAGGCTCACGAACGCCGGCAGGAACAGGCCCGCCGCATAAGCCGAAGGCGTGATGGCCTCCCTCACCCACAGCATCACCGACGTCATGTCGCCAATCGCCGTGAAGCAGCCGCCCAAGCAGGCCGACACCATCACCGTGCAGGCATAAACCACCCGCTGACGATGGTTCCTCACAATCTGCGCGATGAGGCTCATCATCAGCACCACCGTCGTCAGGTTGTCCACATTCGCCGAGATGGCAAACGTCAGCAGCGAGATCACCCACAAGAACCGGCGCGCGTTGCGCATCCGCAGCCAGTCCACCAGCACGTCGAAGACCCCATTGTTGTGCAGCACCTCCAGCATCGTGTTCGTCGCAATCAGGAACAGGATCACCGAGCACGCCTCGCTGATGTACCTCGCCAGCACATTCTCCGCCACGAAATACTTCAGAGAGTCACCCGACGGCTCCACGCCCCCGAGGAACTCCTTGTAGTCCGCCCCATGCATCAGCATCACGAAGTCCTCGCCGTTCAGCATATAGATGACCCAAGCTATCACACCACACACCATCGCCACCGTGGCGCGGTTGATGTGATGCACCTGCTCCGTGCTCATCAGCAAAAAGCCGATGAACAGCACCGCCACGATGATTAAAGTCATTAAAAGCATACGATGATTCTTTTTATTTTGAAAGGAAAGGAAGGGAAGTTAAAAGGAAGTCCTTTCCATTCCCTTTAACTCCCCTTCCTTTCCCCTCTTGTGGAGCGGTAGACGGGACTCGAACCCGCGACCCTCGGCTTGGGAAGCCAATGCTCTACCAACTGAGCCACTACCGCGTCATTTCCTTTTCCGATGCAAAAGTAGTGATTTCTTCTGACGTTACAAGTGTTTTTCTCAAAAAAAATCACAAAACCACCGCAAAAAATAAAAATAATCTTCCCGATTTCTTTTTTTCATTGTGGAGATATGCTTAACTTTGGGACTGAAATTTACTATTTCAACCATTTAATTCCCGGATGATTGCGGACTATTGATGAAGTCAGGCTATCGCATCACAGCAACGTGTTCTTTGACATACCTACCGCTTTTGGAAATGTTCAATCTTGAATTGGGGACATTTCCCCAAGCTTGGGAAAGCAATCATAATTTGGACATTTCCCCGAGCTTGGGGAAGCAATCATGATTTGAACATTTCCCCAAGCTTGGGAAAACGCTCAATCTTGAATTGAACAAATCCCCAAGCTTGGGGAAACGCTCAATCTTGAATTGAACAAATTCCCAAGCTTGGGGAAGCAAAGAC
>JBGUMY010000078.1:0-9059 GCA_045117095.1 Bacteroidaceae bacterium
TGTTACTTCCTCAATACCATCATGATTTGATGGGTGCGAAGATACATATTATTCTTATAATGACAAAAGCTTTTAGGGAAAAAGTAAGGAAAACGTGATGTTTTCGAGGCGGAGAGGGGCAACTCCGTCAGGAAGTTGGTTCGCTACCTTCAAAAACTAAGGTCAGTTGGAGTTCTTGAGCTGCCTTCTTCTGTTGCGCTTTCGAGATGAGGAGCGGTTTGAGCCGTTCTGGATGCATTTCGTTGATGCCGACGATGGGATTGGCATAGCTGTCTGTGAGTTCGTGGCAAGTGATGAAATACTTGGCCTTCTTCATCACCACACCCATCTTCTTGAGGTGATAGGAGGTGATGCGGTTGAAGCGACGGGAGTTGACGATGAGGGTGGCAGACTTCACACCGATGCCTGGCACACGAAGGATGCGCTCGTAGTCATCTCTGTTGATGTCAACCGGAAATTGCTCTGGATGCCTCAAAGCCCACGCCAATTTAGGATCCACCTCCAAGTCGAGGTTGGCATTGGCTTCATCCACGATTTCCTCCACCTTGAACTGATAGAACCTCATGAGCCAATCGGCCTGATAGAGACGGTTTTCACGCACCAAAGGCGGCTGTTTCAGCACAGGAAGACGAGGGTCATACGTATTTACACTCACATAGCCTGAATAATAAACGCGTCGCATGGTGGGTTGGCCGTACATGGCTGATGACATGTGGAGAATATCTTTGTCCGTCTCACTCGTTGCCCCCACAATCATCTGTGTGCTCTGTCCAGCAGGCACAAATCTGGGCACATGACGCAGATGTTTCCTGTCTTCCTTATTTTCCAGCACACCCTGCTGAATGAACTTCATGGGGGTGAACACGCTCTTGTGGTCTTTCTCAGGTGCCAACAGCTTGAGCGATGTCTCATTGGGAATCTCGATGTTCACGCTCATTCGGTCAGCGTATTTCCCTGCCTCGCTCAGCAACTCACGACTGGCGCCAGGTATGCTCTTCAGATGGATATAACCATTGAAGCGATGCACCGTCCGCAAATCCTTGGCAATGGCCACCAGACGTTCCATCGTGTAGTCAGGATTCCTCACGACTCCACTGCTCAAGAAGAGACCTTCGATGTAGTTTCGTCTGTAAAACTCCATCACAATCTCCTCCAACTCATGTACTGCCAGCGTGGCACGTAGGATGTCGTTGCTCCTCCGATTGATGCAGTAGGCACAATCGTACATGCAGTAGTTGGTCAGCATTACCTTGAGGAGCGAGATGCAACGCCCATCATCCGCAAACGAATGACAGATGCCGACACCACCAACGGTGTTGCCCACCATGCCATGTTTACCACCACGCACAGTGCCACTCGACGAGCACGACACATCGTACTTCGCCGATTCGGCCAATATCCGCAACTTCTCCAAGGTCTTTTCTGTCAGCATACATGCAATCGTATCAGAGTGGCACCAGCTACTTCCCTCTTAATAAGGTGGTTTGTAGGGCAAGTGAAAAATATTGACAAAGATACGGAAAAAAAAGATATGAAGTGTTGAACAGCACATTTTTTCGTGTTTTTAGAGGAAAAAGCATGATTGAAAGCCTCTTTTCATTGATTTTTCAGGAAAAATGGTTGGGAATAGTAGGAAATGCGTACCTTTGCAGCGATTCTTTATGATGGAAGAAAAGTAAACAAAGATGAAGATAAAAATAATCCCCTGGATGGTATTCTTGTGCTTAGCTATTGGTGTGCAAGCGCAAGAAAATGCCAATACTCGACAGGCACGCAAGATGTTTGACGAGGTGTATCAGAAGGTGTTTGGTCAGCAAGGGGCTTCGCTGCACTATAAGGTGAATGTGGCTAACATTTATAAAACCGAAGGCACCATTTGTTATAAAGGCAAAAAGAGTAAGTATGCCTCGAAGTCAAGCAAATCGTGGAACGATGCCGTGACAGCCTATGTGGTGAAGGATGACAAGCGACGCGTGGAAATCTTCAAGGGAGACGATCCCAAGCAGAGTCGTTTCGGTGATGATTTCAAGTTCGAGCCAGACAACTACGTTTACCACATTGCCAATGACCCTCAAGGCTATCTCATCACGCTTAATGTGAAGAAGGGAATGAAGGGAATGAAAGAAATCCGTGCTTTGATTGACAAGAAGACACGTGACCCTCTCCAACTGCATATCAAGGTGGCCTTCTTCTGGGCACATGTTGATATCTCTAACTTCAAGTCCGGTGGTCTTACTGATGATGACTTTGTTTTTCCCCGTGACCAATACAAAAACTACGAATTCATTGACAAGAGGAAAGACTAAAAAGGGAAGGTTGCAGCGTGCGACCTTCCCTTTCTTGTAAATATGAATGTTTTTATTTCATCGAATAGACCACATCCATAATCTGTTTGCCAATCTCATCGGCTGCTTCCATGGTGGCAGCCTCGGAATAGACGCGGATGATGGGTTCAGTATTGGACTTGCGCAGATGTACCCATTTTTCGGGGAAGTCTATCTTCACGCCGTCGATGTCATTCACCTCAACGCCTTCCTGGCCTGTGTACATGGCCTTCACCTTGGCAAGGATGGCATCTACATCAGTAGAAGCATCGAGATCGATGCGGTTCTTGGCGATAGCGTAATCAGGATAGGTGGCGCGAAGTTGGCTGACAGTCAGTCCTGGCTTAGCCTCCCGTTCGTGTGCCAGATGGCTGAGGAAGAGGGCGATACCCACGAGGGCGTCACGTCCATAGTGAGCTGCGGGATAGATGACTCCACCATTACCTTCACCACCAATGACGGTATTGGTCTCCTTCATCTTGGTCACCACATTCACCTCACCCACAGCGGCTGCATTGTACTGCTGACCATACTTACGAGTCACGTCGCGCAGGGCACGAGTGGAAGAGAGGTTGCTGACAGTGTTGCCAGGGGTGTGCTTGAGGATGTAATCTGCCACTGTGACGAGGGTGTATTCCTCACCATACATTTTGCCATCTTCGCAAATGAAAGCGAGACGATCCACATCAGGATCCACCACAAAACCTACGTCATTGCCTCCCTTTGCCATGAGACCCATGATGTCGGAGAGGTTCTTTTCCAAAGGCTCCGGGTTGTGCTGGAAGTCGCCAGTAGGCTCAGCATATAGTGGGGTGACGTGCTCCACGCCAAGTGCTTGGAAGAGTTTGGGCAGGATGATGCCACCTACAGAGTTGATGCTATCAAAGGCGACCTTGAAGTTTTGCTTCTTGATGGCAGCCACATCCACAAGGTCGAGCCCTAATACCATATCGATATGCTTCTGGTCGTAGGTGTTGTTTTCAATGTACTTACCCAATCCATCCACATCGGCAAAGTCAAAGTCTTCTGCCTCTGCGATTTTCAGCACTTCGTTACCCTCGGCTGCATTGAGGAACTCACCCTTTTCATTGAGGAGTTTGAGGGCGTTCCAATGACGAGGATTATGACTGGCTGTGATGATGATGCCGCCACAGGCGCCTTCTATCGTAACAGCAATTTCAGTCGTAGGAGTGGAAGCAAGACCGATGTTGACCACATCGAAGCCCATGCCCATCAGGGTACCACACACGACGTTCTTGACCATCTCACCAGAGATGCGGGCATCGCGACCCACCACAATCTTGTTGCTCTCAATTTTGGTGGTGCGACGAATAAGGGTGGCATAGGCGCTGGTGAACTTTACAATGTCGAGGGGATTCAAGCCCTCTCCTGCACGACCACCAATGGTGCCTCGGATGCCAGAAATTGATTTGATTAAACTCATATTGATAATGATAGTTGTATTAATAGTTTAACTTTCTGAAGTTACCGCTTCGCTCAGAAGTTATCGAAGTTATCGCTTCGCTTAGAAGTTAAAGACGATACTACCATACGGGATGATAAGGACTTTCTGTCGTACAAAACATACGTCGCTAACTTCTTTAACTTCTCTAACTTCTTTAACTCCAAACAAGTGGAGCTTGCGAAACTTGACTTAATAGTTTGGTGGAATCTGATACGTGATTTCGTAGTAGAAAGGCATGACCTTACCAGATGCGTTGGAGGTGCCGGAAGTATGGGGCACAATCAAACGCACTTTGGCTTCCTCTCCTGCCACCTTCGTCAAACGGATGTAGTCGAGGGGCTTGAGCCATCCTTTGGGCACGACCGAATTATATTTGCTCAGCATCACGCCTTCGGTGAATGAGGCTGAGTAACTGCGGCCATAGTGGCTGTAGGTACACAACATCTGATCTACAATACTCGGCATGTAGAGGTTGGTGTAGGTGGTGTCGCCATTCTCGATATCATATTCCAAGAACTTACAGAGCAATGGGCGGGTGACCGTGGAGTCTTTCCGTTCCTTCGCCAACTCAACCATGGTGGAGCCAGTGCCCTTGCGGATAATCTGCATATAAACACCATCGTCATCGAAGCGGACAAATTCGTTCTTGGACACATCGGTGGTGCTGTCTTGCTCGTAGAACTGCTCCTCTTCAATCACATTGATTTTGCCCACAAAGTCATTGTCTTGCAGGAATCTTGCTATGTTCTTCTTCTCCTTGTCCTTTTTCTCCGCATAGGTCTCGCCATCGCTACAACTGGTGGCTGTGAACACGGAAATGCTCACGGCACATGCCGCGAGCACTAAATAGAGTAGTTTCTTCACTGTTGATCTGAATAATGTAAATGAATCATCTTATTCGAAATCTTCGTCTGCAGTAGTAGGTTCTTCCTTCTTCTTGGCCAGATATTCGGGCAGAGCAAGTCCTGCCTGATCGAAGAGTTCCTGAAGTGGAGGAACGCTCTTCATCAAGCCGCTGAGAAAGTTGGCTGTGCTGCCTTTCCCATCTGCTGAATTGCCAGAATCCCAAACGGTGACGTGGTCGATGTTGATGCCCTTGATAGCTTCCACCTGGGTCTTCACCAACTCTGGTAACTTCTCGAGGAGCAGGAGCATGTAAGCCTTGTTGGCGTCGCCACCTGCCGCCTGAACCATCTTGTCGTAACCTTGTGCCTGACGGCTCAGAATCTCGAAGAGACCTCGAGCCTCAGCTTCCATCTTGGCGTATGCTGCATCAGCTTCACCCTTCGCATTCACACGAATCTTTTCTGCTTCAGCTTCTGCCTCGATAATCTTACGTTTCTTCTCAATCTCCTGGCTCACGAGCACGTTGGCACTTTGAGTGGCACGTTCACGGTTAGCACGGGCTTCCTCGGCCTTTTGCTCAGCTGAATAAGCCTCTTCAAGTGCCTTGGCGGCTGCCACTTTCTCGGCTGCAATTGCCTTGCGTTGTGCCTCTGCCTCACGTTCACGACGGTCTGCATCAGAATTGGCAATCTGCACCTTGGCCTCGTTCTCACCTTGTACAGCCTGTGCATTGGCCTCTGCTGTACGGATACGGGTCTCTCGGTTGGCATCAGCCTTACCGATTTCACCAAACTTCTCTTGTTCAGCCACACGCACCTTGGCCTCGTTGATGGCCTTCGCAGCAGCCTCTTGACCTAATGCCTCGATATAGCCGCTCTCATCGTTGATGTCGGTTACGTTCACGTTGATGAGACGAAGGCCAATCTTCTTCAATTCCACCTCCACATTACTGGAGATAGCCTCGAGGAACTTGTCACGGTCTGAGTTCAATTCCTCAATACTCATGGTGGCAATCACCAAACGGAGCTGACCAAAGAGGATGTCTCGTGCCAGTTCCTGAATCTGACCAGCCGTAAGACCCAACAGACGTTCCGCTGCTGCTGTCATGCTTTCTGTGTCAGTGGAGATACCCACCGTGAAACGGCAAGGCACATCGACACGGATGTTCTGACGAGACAGCGCGTTGGTCAGGTTGGCATCAATGCTGATAGGTGTCAAGCTCAGATAAGCATAATCCTGAATGATAGGCCATACGAAAGTACCGCCTCCATGCACACATTTGGCAGAGCCTTTGTTGGCTGTGGTTCCATACACTACCAGAATCTTGTCCGATGGACATCTTCTGTAACGATTGATGATTGAAATCAAAAGTACGATGGCTACGACCACCGCTACGACGATAAGATAAACCATAGTTATTTACTGTTTGACAAATTCTTCACTTATTACTTTCTTTTACTTGGTGTTTAGGCGAGCGAACTCGGAGTCCGATTGACTATTTTACCAATACCGTGGAGCCATCAATGACGCTAAGGACTTCCACTTTCTTTCCGCTTGGGATGCTGTCACCTTCGGTCAAGGCCTCGAACTCATGCACAGAGCCGTTGAGGCTCACTTGCACCTTGCCCTTGCCGCTCTTGTTGGCAGGGATGCGAAGATACACATCCACGGTCTTGCCTACACAATCGGTAATGTTGAAAGCACCATTGTGCTCCAGTTTCTTGGTTTGCTTCTTGATGAAGAAGAACATGAAGACGAATGCCACACCTACCAGCACAGCCACGAAGGTAAGCAACCATTTGTTTTCAATCGCTCCACCGAAGCAGACACCTGCCCAGCCGAAGCCCACGATAAAGTTGACGAAGTTCTTGATGCTGAACAGCGAGATGCCGCCACCTAAATCCATCGTGTCGGCTCCATCGAAGTCCACATCCATGTCGCTGCTGTCCATGCCTATCAGCGTCAGCACCATCTGCACAATGAAGATGAGCGAACCGATGATGGCACATCCCCAGAACACCTGCATCCAGATGTCCATCGATTGAAACAATTCCCAATACGTTTGCATAATCTTTGTCCTTTTGGTGAAAATCGGCACAAAGATAAGAAAGAATTAGGAATTAGGAATTAGGAAAGAGGAATTATTTGACCTTTTGTGTGTTTTTTTATGAAAAAGTAACAATTCCTTATTCCTTATTTCTCATTCCTAATTAAAAAATGCTACCTTTGCACCCAAATAATCGTTTAATAAGATTGCTTATGAAGACATTGGAGAAGATCTTTGCAGCGAAACTGCTGAACATCAAGGCTATCAAGTTGCAGCCTGAGAATCCATTCACTTGGGCGAGTGGATGGAAGTCACCTTTCTATTGTGACAACCGCAAGACATTGAGTTACCCTGATTTGCGTAACTTTGTGAAGTTGGAAATTTGCCGCATCATCGAGGAGAACTTCCCAGAGGTGGATGCGGTGGCTGGTGTGGCTACAGGCGCTATTCCACAGGGTGCATTGGTGGCAGACGCATTGTATAAGCCTTTTGTGTATGTACGTAGCAAACCAAAGGATCACGGATTGGAAAATCTTATCGAAGGCGAATTGAAGCCTGGCATGAAGGTGGTCGTGATTGAGGATTTGATTTCTACGGGTGGCTCATCCCTGAAGGCTGTGGATGCCATCCGCAACAATGGTTGTGAGGTGATCGGTATGGTGGCCAGCTATACGTATGGCTTCGAGGTGGCGAAGAAGTCGTTTGCAGATGCCAAAGTGAAACTCATCACTTTGACCAACTACGAGGCTGTGCTGGAAGTGGCCTTGAAGACGGGTTACATCACGGAAGACCAGATTCCAGTGCTGAATGAATGGAGAGCAAACCCAAGTGATTGGAAGAAGTAATATGGCAAAGTACGAAAGTCAGATAAAGCAGGTTCCTTACACGCAGAGTGCCGTGTATGCCAAAATCTCGGATTTGACGAACCTGTCAGTAATTAAAGAGCGTTTTGATGATCCCAACGTGCAGGCACAGATGCCAGCTGATAAGGTGGATGAGATTCGCAAGGCGGTGAGTCAGATGGAGTTCACGACTGACACGGTCAGTGCGCCTGCAGGCCCTATCGGTACGATTGCTGTTGAGATAGTGGACAGAGAGCCTGAGAAGTGCGTGAAATTCTCCTCGACCAACTCGCCCGTAAGCTTCAAGCTTTGGATTCAGGTGCTCCCTATCGACGAGACGAACAGCAAGATGAAGGTGACGCTGGATGCTGACCTCAACTTCTTCATGAAGCAGATGTTGGGCAGTCATCTCGAGAAGGGTGTGAACAAGTTTGCCGATATGCTGGCAATGATACCATACGAATAATGGATAAACTTTGGACAAAGAACGTCTCCATGACGAAGGAGATAGAGAAGTTCACCGTGGGCAGAGACCGCGAGATGGATCTCTATCTGGCCAAGTATGATGTGTTGGGCTCGATGGCGCACATCACGATGTTGCAGTCGATTGACCTCTTGACAGCTGACGAACTGAAAGTGCTCTTGCAAGAGCTGAAAGCCATCTATGTTCAAGCAGAGAAAGGCGAGTTCGTGATTGAAGAGGGTGTGGAGGATGTGCATTCGCAGGTGGAGATGCTGTTGACCCGTAAACTTGGCGACATCGGCAAGAAAATCCATTCGGGCAGAAGTCGTAATGATCAGGTGTTGGTGGATTTGAAACTCTTCATCCGCGACCAGATTAAGGAGATTGCAGGATTGGTGAAAAACCTCTTCGATGAACTCATCACGCAATCTGAGCGATATAAAAATGTGCTGATGCCTGGTTACACCCACTTGCAGGTGGCGATGCCCAGTTCGTTTGGCTTGTGGTTTGGCGCCTATGCCGAGGGACTCGTGGACGATATGCAGTATCTGCAAGCTGCCTGGAAGATTACCAATCGCAATCCGTTAGGTTCGGCAGCGGGATATGGGAGTTCTTTCCCCTTGAACCGCCAGATGACGACAGATCTGTTAGGATTTGACTCGATGGATTATAACGTGGTGTATGCTCAGATGGGAAGGGGAAAGACCGAGCGTAATGTGGCTTTCTCGATGGCAAGCATTGCGGGCACGTTGGCAAAGTTGGCGTTCGATGCCTGCATGTTCAACTCGCAGAACTTCGGGTTCGTCAAACTCCCAGCCGATTGTACTACGGGTTCCAGCATCATGCCGCACAAGAAGAACCCTGACGTGTTCGAGTTGACGAGGGCAAAATGCAACAAATTGCAGTCATTGCCTGTCACCGTCACGATGATTATGAATAATCTCCCTGTAGGTTACTTCCGTGACTTGCAAATCATCAAGGAGGCGTTCCTCCCTGCTTTCGACGAGCTGAAGGATTGCCTCCAGATGGCGGCATACATTATTAATAAGATGGAGGTGAACGAGCATATCCT
>JBGUMY010000079.1:0-1223 GCA_045117095.1 Bacteroidaceae bacterium
GTCTTCCAAGGACGGGTGCCATAGACGCTCTCGCTGTTGATGTCCATCCAAGCCTTGATGCCAGCCAAGATGGCCTCTTCCTTGTCGTCGATGGTGCCATCGCTCTTGACAGGAACAGAAAGCAGAAGGTTGCCGTTCTTCGACACGATGTCCACGAGCATGTCCACCACCTGCTGGGCGCTCTTGTAGCCATTGTTCTGATACACATGTACATCGTAGTGCCAAGAGCCGATGCAGGTGCAGGTCTGCCAATACTCATCCTGAATGCGGTCTGGGATGCCACGCTCCACGTCCCACATCATGTGCTTCTTCTGGGCGCTGTTCAGTTGCTTGCCTGTCACCACCACATCAGGTGTGCCACCATTCTTCGACGCGCTGTAGTTATAATAATGTGCGAGGATGTTCTGACCAATCGCATCGTCACAGCCGTAGAAAGGCATCGCCGTATCGTCAAAGTAAATCATGGCTGGGTCGTAGTCGTTGATCATCTCCAGCACACGGTTCTGGAACTTCTGCTTGTATTCCTCCGAAGGAAGACTTGCGCCGTTGCCCCAATCCCATTGGCTGTGGATGGTGCCAGACTCGTCCCAACCTGTGGAATGTGTGTGACGCTGGGCATAGAGTTCCTGCGGATCCATACCTTCCCACCACTTGCCGACACCATCTTCCTTGGTCAGATTGCCGTCATATTCCTGCGAAGGCTCCAGCCAAGTCCAGGCATGCGAAGCGTGGATGCTCACACCCAAAGGCAGCCCTGCCTTCTTGCAGGCGTCGCTCCACCCCTTGATGATGTCCTTCTTGGGACCCACATTCACAGAGTTCCATTCCTGATAAGGAGAATTCCATAGGTCGAAATTGTCGTGGTGATTGCCCAAGGCCATGAAATAGCGGGCACCCACACTCTTGTAGAGGTTCACCAATTTTTCAGGATTCCAGTTCTCCGCTTTCCAGTCGTTGCAGAGCTCTTTCAGACCAAACACGGCAGGGTCGCCAAAGTGCTCATAGTGCCATTGGCTCTGACCAGAACCCTCGTAATACATGAAACGTGCGTACCAGTCGCCATCTTCGGCATGACACTGAGGTCCCCAATGCGCCCAAATGCCGAACTTCGCATCCTTGAACCATTCAGGACATTCCCAAGCGTCCAGCGAGTTCCATTCAGGTGAAAACGCTCCTGTCTTCACCTCTACATTTGGTTGCTGAGCCGAGGCCGTCAATCCAGC
>JBGUMY010000080.1:0-2343 GCA_045117095.1 Bacteroidaceae bacterium
TGGCTGAGGCAGAGCAGTTGGATGCTCACAAGAATGCAATGACCGTTAGAATACAATCATTATGAAAACTTTACAAGAATTGGTGCGTCCAAACATTTGGGCACTCAAACCCTATAGTTGCGCCCGCAACGAATTCAAGGGGATGAAGGCTGATGCTTTCCTCGATGCTAACGAGAACCCCTATCCCAATGGTGTGAATCGCTATCCAGACCCTTTGCAGGAACAGTTGAAACTGGCGATTTCTCCCATGAAAAATGTGCCTGTGGAAAACATCTTCTTGGGCAATGGCAGTGACGAGGCGATTGACCTCCCATTCCGCATCTTTTGTCGACCAGGCAAAGATAATGTGGTGGCCATCTCTCCAACTTATGGCATGTATGAGGTTTGTGCGGACATCAACGATGTGGAGTACCGTAAGGTGTCTCTTACTGATGACTACGACATTGATCCTGATGCCCTGTTGGCGGCTTGTGATGAGAACACCAAGATCATCTTTATATGCTCGCCCAACAATCCTACGGGCAATGCATTCCAACGAGAGAAGATAGAGAAGGTCATCACTTCCTTTCAAGGCATCGTCATTGTGGATGAGGCTTACAGCGATTTCTCAGCCCTGCGTCCTTTCCGCTGCGACATCCAGAAGTATCCTAACCTCATCGTGCTTGCCACCTTCTCCAAGGCTTGGGGAGCTGCTGGCATTCGTCTTGGTATGGCTTTTGCCAGCACTGACATCATCGGACTTTACAACAAGGTGAAATACCCCTATAATGTCAATGTGCTCACTCAGAAGAAGGCGCTGGAGATACTGGGCAATGTGACTCTGCTGCAGCGTCACATTACCATGATTCTTGAAGAACGTCAGACGCTTATGCAGTCTTTGTCCTTGCTGCCCATCTGTAAAAAGGTTTATCCAACTGATGCCAACTTTGTTTTGGCTCGTGTCACCGATGCTGATGGCATCTACAAATACTTGATACAGAAAGGGGTGGTGGTACGCAATCGTAACCATGTGCATCTCTGTGGCGACTGCCTCCGCCTTACGGTGGGTACTAAGGATGAGAACACCAAACTGCTTGCAGCATTGAGACAATACGTATAGAAGATATGAAACAGGCACTTTTCATCGACCGTGATGGTACCATTCTTGTGGAGCCAGCCGACGAGCAGATTGATTCTTTTGAAAAGTTTCAGTTTGTTCCAGGTGTCATTCGCAATTTGAATTTCATTCGCACCAAGCTTGACTTCGAGTTCGTGATGGTGAGCAATCAGGACGGATTGGGGACAGACTCCTATCCTGAGGCTGATTTTTGGCCAACTCACAACCTGATGCTCAACACGCTGAAAGGGGAGGGAATTACGTTCGATGACATCCTCATTGACCGTTCTTTTCCTGCTGACAACCTGCCGACTCGTAAACCTGGCACAGGCATGTTGGGTAAGTACATGACTGGTGAATACGACCTCGCCAACAGTTATGTGATTGGTGACCGTGAGACGGACAAGCAGTTGGCGCTGAACCTCGGATGCAAGTACCTTATCTTGGGTGACAATGTGCAGTCGTGGGATGAAATCACGGAGATTCTTTTCGCTGGTGAACGTACTGCTTCTGTTCGTCGCACCACCAAGGAGACTGACATTGACATCAGCCTCAATCTCGATGGAGTAGGCAAATGCGACATCAGCACGGGTCTCGGCTTCTTCGATCACATGTTGGAGCAGATAGGCAAGCATGGTTCTATCGACCTCCGCATTCAGGTGAAGGGAGATCTCAATGTGGATGAACACCACACCATCGAGGACACAGGGATTGCCTTAGGTGAGTGCATCTACAAAGCTCTGGGTGACAAGCGTGGCATTGAACGCTATGGTTATACGCTTCCGATGGATGATTGCCTCTGTCAGGTGGCGCTCGACTTTGGTGGCCGTGCCTGGCTTGTGTGGGATGCTGAGTTCAAGCGTGAGCGGGTAGGGGATATGCCTACTGAGATGTTCCTTCACTTCTTTAAGTCCTTCAGCGATGCGGCTCGCATGAACCTCAACATCAAGGCCGAAGGTGATAATGAGCACCACAAGATTGAGGGTATCTTCAAAGCCCTCGCCCGTAGCATCAAGATGGCTGTCAAGCGCGACATTTACAAGTTCCAGCTGCCCAGCAGTAAGGGGGTATTATAATAGCGTCATAGCAATGATTTGATAGAGGGGCATGACATCAGCATCGATGTCGTGCCTTTTTGTATATAAAAGAAAATGCATCAAAAACCTCACGGCCTCTGATGCACGAATGCTATGAAAAAACGAATGTCTAAATGATGAGCGGAAAACGAGACTCGAACTCGCGACCCC
>JBGUMY010000081.1:0-6913 GCA_045117095.1 Bacteroidaceae bacterium
CCACCTTCCATCTGGGCACGGATGTAGCGCATCACGTAGGCAATACCACAGGAAGCCATCATCATGCCTGGCCCCACCAGGTTCTCACCCACCACGAGGGTGTCACCATCGATGGCATAGAGTTCTTCGACCGTCTTGAGGTTCTCGTCGGAGGCACTGGCGCCTTTGGCGATGAAACTCATGCTGGCATTGAACTCCGCAGCGATGTTAGGAATCACATAGAAGTATTGTCCCTCAGCGCCCAATGTCTCCTGAAGCATTGGGGTGGTGAAGTTGGCAGCATCAGAGATGATGATTTGCTTCTCGAGGTCGAGCACATGCTTGATCTCAGCCAAGACAAGTTTCATGAGCCAAGGCTTCACAACGAGGACGATGATGTCGGCATCCTTCACGGCCTCGATATTGTCGGTTGTCGTGTGGAGTGCAGGATATTCTTTTTTGAACTGCGCCAGAAGTGGCTCATTCTTGTCAGCAATGGTGATATTGCCAATTTTTCCGCTTTTTGCCCATCCCTTGATGAGCGCGCCGCCCATATTACCGGCGCCAATGACAGTAAGTTTCATTTTCTTTGTGCTTATTTCAGAAATTATTCGTAACTTTGTGGCAAAGTTACAGCAATCTGTGCTTTCTGCAAAATAAAATGCGTTTTTTCTCGTTTTATAAGTGATGAAATATACACATTATTATATAATAGGCTGTTTGTGGGCACTCATGATGCTCCTTCCTTCTCCTTCTGGCGTGGCTCATGCTCAGAAGCGGAAGGTGATGAACCGCCCCTATATCGACCAGCGGAAATTCCACTACGGATTCCTGGCTGGTGTGCAATTGCAGGACATTGAGTTGGAACAAAACGGAAGGATTGACGAGGCCAACGGCAATCAGTGGTTTGCGGAGACTCCGAACTATGAGCCCGGCTTCTCGGTCGGCATCTTGGGCGAGTTCTTCCTGACCAAGCACTTGGGTTTGCGTATCATTCCCACCATGCACTTCGGCACGAAGAATGTCACGTTCCGCAACGAGACGAATGGCGACAGGTTGTATCAGACCATCAAATCGACCTACATCACCATTCCTGTGGATGTGAAGTTCTCGGCTGAACGCTTCAACAACTACCGACCCTACATCATGGCAGGTGTCACTCCTGCGCTCGACCTTACGGTGAAGAAGCAGAAACAGTATCTGCTGAAGAATGCGGATGTCTATCTGGAAGCGGGCTTCGGTTGCGACTTCTACCTCCCCTTCTTCAAGTTCATTCCAGAGGTGAAGTTCATGTATGGTTTGACGAATATCATCAACAAGAACCGTTCCGACATCACCGACGAGACGCAACTCATCTTCACGGAGTCAGTCAACCGTGCCAAGAGCAAGATGATCGTCTTCACCTTCTATTTTGAGTGAACCTCAACTATCAACTGTCAACTCTCATGAAGTATTCAGTCATCATACCCGTGTACAATCGTCCTGACGAGGTGGACGAACTGCTCGAAAGCCTGACCCATCAACAGGTCAAGGACTTCGAGGTGGTGGTGGTGGAAGACGGTTCCAACGTGCCTTGCAAGGAGGTGGTGGAGAAATACATGGACAGGCTCACCATCCAATACATCCCCAAGAAGAACGGAGGACCAGGCCCAGCACGTAACTATGGCGTGGAGCATTCAAAGGGTAAGTATGTGCTCATTCTCGACAGCGATTGTGTGTTGCCAGAGGGGTATCTCACAGCCATCGAGCAGGAACTGGCCGCGAATCCCTGTGATGCCTTTGGTGGTCCTGATGCTGCCCATGAGTCGTTCACCAACGTGCAGAAAGCCATCTCCTACAGCATGACCTCCTTCTTCACCACAGGAGGCATTCGAGGCGGCAAGAAGAAAGGGGCGATGGACAAGTTCTATCCCCGTTCCTTCAATATGGGCATCCGTCGGGAGGTATATCTCAAGTTGCACGGATTCAGTAAGATGCGTTTTGGCGAGGATATAGATTTCAGTTATCGTATTGTGGAGGCAGGCTACACGTCGAGGCTCATTCCTGAGGCATGGGTGTGGCACAAGCGGAGGACGGATATGGACAAGTTCTTCAAGCAGGTGTTCAATTCGGGCATCGCTCGCATCAACCTCACCAAGCGGCATCCTGGCACCCTGAAACTCGTGCATCTGCTGCCGATGGTCTTCACGGTCGGTGTGTTGCTGCTCATTGTGGCGGCTGTGTTCTTCCGCATGTGGGATTACTACAACCAGACCGCCACAGGCATTCTGTTGCCCAATGGAGGCTTCCTCCCCATGTACGGACTTTGCCTGTTGCCCATCGCGCTCTACATGTTGCTCATCTTTGTCGATTCGAGCATCAAGAACAAGAGCCTCGTAATAGGCTTTCTCAGTGTGGAGGCCGCTTTCGTGCAGTTGATGGGTTATGGCTTCGGATTCCTCAAGGCTTGGTGGCTGCGCTGTGTGCAGGGCAAGGACGAATTCACCGCATTTGAAAAGAACTTCTATGATTAGGAAAAACTTTCAACCATTCAATGAGGAGCCTATCCAGAAGGTGAAGGAAGAAGTGGAGGAAACGACCTCCCACACTCCCATCAAGCATTGGGCTGAGGAAGACCGTCCGCGTGAGAAACTCATGACGAAAGGGGCTGAGGCGCTGACCAATGCCGAACTCCTTGCCATCCTCATCGGAGGCGGCACTCCCAAGCAGTCGGCGGTGGAACTGATGCAGGAGATTCTGAAGGACTGTGGCAACTCGCTCCGCAACCTCAACCACATGACGCTGCAAGACCTCATGCGCTACCACGGCATTGGCGAGGCGAAGGGGCTCACCATCATTGCCGCTGCGGAGATTGGTAAACGCCGACTCATGGAGAGCAGCAACGACATCCTGCAGATACGGACGGGTGCCGATGTGTTGAAGTTCATGACACCCTTCGTCCAAGACCTCACCCACGAGGAGAGTTGGGCGCTGCTGCTCAACAACAATGCACGGCTGCTGCATCTGTCGCATCTCAGCACAGGAGGCCTGGCCGAAACCATCGTCGATGTGCGTATGTTGCTCAAGGAGGCGCTCTTGCACGATGCCACCAGCCTCATTCTTGTCCACAACCACCCCAGTGGCAACATGCGTCCCAGCCGATATGACGAGGAACTGACCCAACGGGTGAGCAGAGCTGCCCAGACACTCAACTTGCGGCTGATAGACCATGTGATTGTGACTGAGGGCAATTATTATAGTTTCGCTGAAAATGGGAAAATTTAGTTTAGAGTGTAGGGTTTAGAGTTTAGAGATAAGAGATTATGACAAAATATGAAGTAGAAGAAAAGACGGTCGAATACCTCAAGACCGTGTTCGACCCAGAGATTCCTGTCAACGTGTGGGATCTCGGCATGATTTATAAGATTGATGTGAAGGAAACCGCCGAACCAGCCGATGGCAAGGACTTCGACATGGACATCGACATGACCTTCACCGCCCCCAACTGTCCTGCTGCTGACTTCATTCTCGAGGACATCCAGCAAAAACTGGAGGGTATTTCTGCCGTGAAGACGGTGAACGTGAATGTGGTCTTCGAACCTGAGTGGACGAAGGACATGATGAGCGAAGAGGCAAAGCTTGATTTGGGATTTTTGTAGGAATTAGGAATTGGGAATTAGGAATTAGGAATTAAAAAAGAGTGCAGGGTTTAGAGCCTATGAAGAATATATACTTTATCAGCGATGCCCATCTGGGCAGCCGGGCTATCGAACACAGCCGCACACAGGAACGGCGCTTGGTCAACTTCCTCGACAAAATCAAGGAGAAGGCTGAGGCCATCTATATGCTGGGCGACATGTTCGATTTCTGGTTTGAGTACAAAGAGGTGGTGCCCAAAGGCTACACCCGCTTCCTGGGGAAGATCAGCGAACTCACCGACATGGGCGTGGAGGTGCATTACTTCACGGGCAACCACGACATGTGGGCAGAGGACTACCTGGAGAAGGAATGTGGCATGATCATCCATCACCAGCCCTGTGCCGTCGATCTCCGTGGCAAGATTTTCTATCTGGCCCATGGCGATAGACTCTATCAGGAGGGGAACGTCACCCGACTCATGTTCTGGTGTTTCCACAACAAGACCCTGCGGAAAATGGCACGTTGGATTCATCCCAACTGGTTCGTCAACTTCGGACTCAACTGGGCGAAGCACTCCCGCATGAAACGCACCAAACACATTCTCCCCACCGACGAGGATGGACGTGTGCTGACGCCAGAGGGCTTCAAGAACGACACCCGAATCGTGGGTTACGAGAGTGCCCCCAACAATGGCGAGGAGTCCTATCGGGGCGAAGACAAGGAAGGGCTTGTCCTCTTTGCCAAGGAGTACCTCAAGGCTCACCCCGACATCAATTTCTTCATCTTCGGACACCGTCACATTGAGCTCGACCTCCTGCTCAGTCGCGACACGCGTCTTGTCATCCTTGGCGAGTGGATCACGCTCTTCACCTATGCCGTCTGGGATGGCGAATACTTCTTCATGGACAATTTCATCGAGGGGGAGACGGAACCCTGATTCAATCTTCTACCCCTAATGTGAAATTGCGGCAGGCCGCAAGTCCCCAAGCTCTACTTCACCATCACCTTCTTTCCACCACGTATATACATTCCCCGCTCCGTCGGTTTGGCGCTGAGGCGGATGCCGTGGAGGGTGTACCAGGCACCATCGATGGTGGGACGGGTGTTGTCCTTCGGCGCAGTGATGGCGACGATTTCGGCCAAGTCGCCTACGAACTCGACATTGACATCGGTGGTTCGGTCGCCCGTAGCCCATTTGGCATCGAAGGCGGCCTTGTCGAAGACGTGGCACTGGGTCTTTTGAGCGACCTCTCGCCCACCCCACTCGAAGATGAAGTCGTTGCAGTTTTCATCCGTCCATTCCAGAGCGGCGGGATCGGCAAAGCAATACACGTCGGTGAGGGCGATGCAGTAAGTGAATGCGTTCCTGCGGATGACCGTCATGCTGGCAGGGATGTTGATGGATGCCAGCGCTGTGCAGAAGGAAAAGGCTGCGTTGCCGATGCTGGTCACGCCTTCGGGAAGGGTGACGGATGTCAGGTTTTCGGCAGAACGGAAAGTGAAACCGTCGATGGTCGTCACGCCATCGGGGATGACGTACTCCGTTCGGTCATTGGCCACAGGATAATACATCAGTTCCTTGCCGTCCTTGGTGAGGAGTGTGCCATCCACGCTCTTGTAGTTGGGATTGTCATCGGCCACGGAGAACTCCTTCATGCCTTCACATTCAGAGAAAGCACTCTCGCCCAGGGAGGCCGCACTGGCGGGGATGGAGACGGATTCCAATTTCGAGCAGAGGGAGAAGGCATGACTGCCCATGGTCTTCACGCCCTCGGGAATGATGACGGAAACGAGCTGATTGCTGCTCGAGAAAGCATAATCACCGATAGTCACCACGCCGTCGGGGATGGTGTAGGACGTGTCGGATTTGCCGCCAGGATAATTGACCAGCGTCTCGCCATCCTTGCTGAAGAGCACGCCGTCCACGCTCTTGTAAGTGGCATTGTCGGCAGCCACGTTGAAGGCCTCCCAAGTCCAGCCCAAAAGCGCATACTCACCTACATCTGTCAAGCTGGCGGGGATGGAAAGCGAGGTCACGCAGAGTGGGAACATCAAGTCGCCAAGCTTCGTCACACCCTCGGGAATGTCGTAGGACGTGTCGGGTTTGCCATCGGGATAGTACAGAATCTCCGTCCCGTCCTTGGTGAAGACCACGCCATCGACGCTCTTGTAGGCAGGATGATCCTCTGCCACCGTGATGGACTGCAGGTCTGAGCACCGCCAGAACATGGTCCAATCGATCTCTGACACGCCGGCAGGGATGGTGACAAATTTCAGCGCCGAGCTATCAAAAACCCCATAGCCCATGGTTTGTATGCCATTGCCGAGGTGGATGGTCTCCAAGCCATTGTTATAGAAAGCCCCCTCGCCCAGCGTCTGCACGCCGTCGGGGATGGTGAACTCCTTCAGCCCAGGGCTTTTGAGCCAAGCGAAAGCATACTCGCCAATGTCCGTCACGCTGCCGGGCAGGGTGATGCCGGTCAATGCGCACTCAGCATCGAACATGCTGAAGGCATAATTGCCAATGGATGTCACGCCCTCCTCGATGTTGACCGTCTGAATGGTTTGCCGATACTGAAACCAGGGCGTATCGTATCCTTGCACCACGAAGTAGTTCTGCATGCGTCCAGTGCCGCTGATGGTGAGGACCGTGGCATCCTCCGACAATGCCCACTTGACATTGCTTCCACCCATCTCACCGCAATAACCATTGAGTTGTGCCCGCATCCCCACGGAGGTGAGCACGGCAAGCAGCACCACCGCTGCCCGCACAAGAAGAATCCTTCTTTCGTCTTTGTTTCTCATCACGATACAGTTTTTATTTCGTTATTTCGCTCGCAAAGTTACGCAATTCCCTGCATACCCGGCAACGATTTCCCCCAAAAAAATCATCATCAGAACCAATTAACCTCAATTATTGGAAAATATCACCAATATTTAATCTATAAATTCTCTTTTCCATCGCCCGGGGAGGGGGGGAACCCCATTGCAAGTCTGCAATCTGCCCAACGGGGGGTCGTTCGTCACTTTGCAAGTCTGCAAACTGCCCAACGGGGGGTCGTTCGCCACTTTGCAAGTCTGCAATGGCCATAGGGGGGGGCGCCGCTTTGCAAGTCTGCAAGGCCGTTTCCACCGGGTCAAAAACGCTCCCTCTGAGCGATTGGCCATTTCCACTGGGTCGAAAACGTCCCCTCTGAGCGATTCGCCGTTTCCACCGGGTCGAAAACGCTCCCTCTGAGCGATTGGCCGTTTCCACCGGGTCGAAAACGTCCCCTCTGAGCGATTCGCCGTTTCCACCGGGTCGAAAACGCTCCCT
>JBGUMY010000082.1:0-6407 GCA_045117095.1 Bacteroidaceae bacterium
GCGCTGAGACCTATCTGAAACAGCACCCCAACGTGTGGAAAGAAATGCTGCTGAAGGCTCAGACACCGCAAATGCTGGAGGCCTACGATGTGATAGCCAACTCGCTGCTGGAGAACGCTTTGTACTTCTTCCGAGACCGTATTGAGAATGCTTTTGGCAGCCGTGACTATATCGGCCAGAACGGCGACCGGTTGAGGGTCGGGAAGAATGATTCCATTTACGAACGGCTTGACATGCAGTTCACTTTCGAGCAAGCCATGCAGCATTCCGTGGTAGTGAAAGGTGCTGGGGTGACGCGCAATACCGTACGGCAGATGTTGAAGAACTGGCGCAAGCAGGGTTTGGTCACGCCGTTGTCAGACGGAACGTACAGGAAAATGAAGTCTTGAACAAAGGTGGTCATTTGGTCATTAAGGTCATTAAGGTCATTAAGAAAATGAACATCGAGAACAACCAAGCGTGTTTCGTGCGCCTTTGGCGTCTGCTGAGACGCACGGGACAACGCTTCAAGGAGCTGCACAAACCGTTCTGCATCCGCCGCATTCTGCAAGAGTGGTTCGGCACCCAAGCTACCGACGACTTCATCTGGGAGGTGTGCAGCTACATCATCGTCGATGATGAACCTGTGTATGGTTATGATGCGTTGCCTCCTCCATCGCTCTACCCGCGTAAGCATCGTGAATTTCTGAAGGCGCTCGTGGCGGTCAGCCTAAACATCGGCATCCGTAAGGTGAACCTCCAAGACCTCGACACGGCTTACTCCATCGCCTTCCCGAAGAGCACGGCTATCAATGTGAATAAGAAGAAAAAGAAAAGAACTCAACTTTCGCAAGTTGAGATTTGAGGAGTAATAGAGGAGTTAAAAAGGAAGTTAAAGTGGAGTTATAGAGACGATTGACTTCATCGAATGCTAAAGGTTTTTTGTCACCAGCATGACTTACGTCCTCATAACTTCACAATAACTCCACAATAGTGAAGCTTGCGAAACGGGAATATAATATTTCTCTGTCTCTTACGTTATTGTATATGAATAGAACGCATTGGATGCAACAGATACAGAAAGCCACAGGTGGGCGACGCAACATCTGGAGTCAGGAGAACATCATCTACTTGGCAGTGTGGGGCTTGCTTTTTGCAGCCCCGCTGCTGAGTCTGTATGTGCGGACGGTCAGCGATGCCAACGTCGTGTTTGACTGGAAGGAGGTGTTCATCGTGTGGAAAGAGTTTGCCGTCTTTATAGCACTCTTCCTCCTCCATAATTTTCTGTTGGCGCCGCTGTTGGTGTATGGACACAAACGCATGGCGTATTTCTCCATCGTGGTGGTGATTGTGACGGCATTCACGGTGTATCAATGCAGCGATCGACCAGAAAGGCATCATCCACGTCCTGTCCCCATGAGGGAGGAAGGGAGGTCACCACATGGCAGAATAGATGAAAGAAGGAAACCAGAGGGGAAGGAGCTCCCCCCACGTCCTCCACACATGGAGAGGCGAAGAGGGGAAATGCCTCCTCCCATTGTGGGGGAGCATGACATCTTGTCCATCGTGGTGCTGATGCTGATGTTTGGTGCCAACCTCGGTATCAAGGGCTATTTCCGCAGTCGAGATGACCGCAAACGGTTGGCTGCCTTGGAGAAGCGGAGCTTAGAGCAGCAGTTGGAGTACCTGCGCTACCAAATCAATCCGCACTTCTTCATGAACACGCTCAACAACATCCATGCCCTTGTGGATATCGACCCAGAGAAGGCGAAAGACACCATTTTGGAACTGTCGAAAATGATGCGTTTCGTGCTCTACGAGGGCAATAAACAGGGAGTGCCCCTGACACGTGAACTGGACTTCATCCGCCACTACGTCACACTGATGCAATTGCGCTATACAGACAAGGTGCATATCAGTGTCAACCTGCCTCAGGAAGTGCCTGACCGTCAGATCCCCCCTCTGATACTCATCACCTTCATCGAGAACGCCTTCAAGCATGGTATCAGTTATCAGCGTGAGTCGTTCATCGCGGTATCGGTGGCAGTGGAAGGTGGAACGTTGCGGTTCTTGTGCCAGAATTCGAAGGGGCAAGGAACAGAATTGAAGGGGTCAGGAGCAAGGAGCGAGGTACAAGAGGGGGGTGTGGGACTTGATAATGTGCGTAAGCGGCTTGACCTGCTTTACGACAATGACTATACCCTTCGCATTGACGATGCCGAAGATGTATATATGGTTGAACTCATCATTCCTCTCAAAGTATAAAACATGAAACTTCGTTGTCTTGCTATCGACGATGAGCCACTGGCTCTGCAACAACTCGTTGCCTATATCCGTAAGGTGCCATTCCTCGAATTGGCTGCGCAATGCCAGAGTGCCTTGGAAGCCCGTGCGTTCTTGGCGAACGACACCGTGGATGCCATCTTCTGTGACATCAACATGCCGGATCTCAATGGCATGGATTTCGTGAAGTCGCTCACGGTACCGCCTTTGGTGGTCTTCACTACCGCTTATTCTGAGTATGCGGTTGAAGGGTTTCGTGTCAATGCTGTTGATTATCTCTTGAAACCTTTCGGACTGCAAGATTTCCAGAGGGCAGCAAACCGACTGAAAGACCGTCTGTCTGAACCAACGGTGATGGTGAAGGATACGGATGATACGCTCTTCCTTAAGACCGACTATCGCATCGTCAAGGTCAACATCCCTGACATCCGTTATGTTGAGGCGATGAGCGAATATTTGAAGGTGTGGATAGAGGGTGAAGCGAAGCCTATCATCACCTTGCTATCGATGAAGAAGATGGAAGAACGGCTCCCTGACTATTTCATGCGCATCCATCGTTCTTATATCATCAATCTTAACAAGATTCAGGAGGTGAATAAGAATCGCGTCTTCTTGGACGATGTCGATATTCCTATTGGCGACATCTACAAAGAGACATTCCAAGCTTATTTGGACACTAAATATTTAGGGAAATAGACTCACAAAAAGCTACTTCCATCCCCGCCATCAGTTGAAAGCATTATCAATCCTTTCAACTGATGGCGCCCCAGTTGATGTTGCTTTTGCGGAGTTCACGAAGGCGGCGCCAAAGGATGTCGTTTTGCGGATTGCGCTCTTCTGGGTCGGAGGTGATGACGGTTTGGGCGGTGTCGCGGGCGAGGTTGAGGATTTGACCATCACGGGCGAGGTTGGCAATCTTCAAGTCGAAGGCCATGCCTGACTGTTGGGTGCCTTCGAGGTCGCCAGGCCCACGAAGTTTGAGGTCTTGTTCGGCAATCTCGAAACCATCGGTCGTATCGACCATCACTTGGATGCGCTTGCGGGTGGTCTCGCCAATCTCGAATTTAGTCACCAACACGCAGTAACTCTGGTCGGCCCCACGTCCCACACGTCCACGCAGCTGATGCAACTGGCTGAGCCCGAAGCGTTCAGCATTCTCGATAATCATGACGGAGGCGTTGGGTACGTTCACGCCTACCTCGATGACGGTCGTGGAGACGAGGATATGGGTCTCATGATTGGCGAATTTTTGCATCTCAGCATCCTTATCGGAAGGCTTCATCTTGCCATGCACCTTGCCTACTTTATAGTTGGGAAAGGCATGCTGAATCTCCTCAAATCCAGCCTCCAGATCCTTCAAATCCAGTTTTTCTGTCTCTTGGATGAGGGGATAGACGATATAGATTTGGCGTCCAAGGTTGAGTTCGCGGTTCATGAGTTGGTAGATGCGCTGACGGTGGGCATCGAACATGTGGACAGTGCGGATGGGTTTGCGGCCAGGAGGCAGCTCGTCGATGACAGACACGTCAAGGTCGCCATAGAGGGTCATTGCCAACGTGCGAGGAATGGGGGTCGCAGTCATCACGAGGACATGGGGAGGAATGGAATTCTTCATCCACAACTTCGCCCTTTGAGCCACACCAAAGCGGTGTTGCTCATCGATGACCACAAGTCCTAACTTGTTGAAAAGCACGTTGTCCTCGATGACGGCATGGGTGCCTACGAGGATGTGGATGTCGCCAGTGATGAGTCCTTCGAACACTGCTTTCCGCTTCTTGCCCTTTATCGTGCCGGTGAGCAGTTCCACCCGTACTGGGAGGTCACCCAAGAAGGCTCGCAAGGTATTGAGATGCTGTTCAGCGAGGATTTCAGTAGGTGCCATGATGCAGACCTGACAACCATTGTCGATGGCAATGAGTGCCACCATCAGGGCTACGAGCGTCTTGCCGCTGCCCACGTCGCCTTGCAGCAGGCGGTTCATCTGACGGCCAGACTTCATGTCGGCACGGATTTCACGAATGACTCGCTTCTGTGCCTCTGTGAGTTGGAAAGGTAGGTGATGGTAGAAGAAGCCGTTGAAGTGGTCGCCGATGGTGTTGAACACGATGCCTTTGTAGCGCAGTTGCCGATCCTTCACATAGCGAAGAATGTTCAACTGCACGTAGAAAAGTTCCTCGAATTTCAGCCTCACCTGAGCATGTCGCAAGGCATCGGGCGAGGTGGGGTAGTGAATGTTGCGAATGGCATCGTCGTAAGCCATCAAATGATGCTGCTGCACGATATATGGGGGCAGGGTCTCTGCCAGCGGTTCCTTCAGCAACTTGAACATATTTGCCGTCAACTTGGCAATGGCCGTCGAATTGAGCCCACTTCGCTTCATCTTCTCCGAGGTGTTGTAGGAGGGACGAAATTGGGTTGAGAGTTGAGAGTTGAGAGTTGAGGGTTGAGGGTTGGAGGGTTGAGAGTTGGAGGGGCTTTCTATCTCTGGATGCGCAATCTGAATCTTTCCATTGAACACGGTGGGTTTGCCAAAGACAATGTAGTCCTTGCGGCAGTCGTAGTTCTTGGCTGCATACTTGATGCCTTGGAACCAGACGAGGTCGATGGCGCCTGTGCCATCAGAAAAATGAGCGATGAGCCGTTTGTTGCGCCCTTCGCCGATGGTGTCGAACGAGAAGATTTGGCCATGCAACTGCACGTAGGGCATCGCCCCGTCAATCTCACGGATTTGGTAGATGCGGCTGCGATCCACATACTTGTAGGGATAGTACGCCAAGAGGTCGCCCACGGTCTTGATGCCGAGTTCGTTGGCGAGCAGCAGGGCACGGTTGGGACCCACTCCTTGCAGGTATTTGATGTCTTGACTCAGTATGTTCACAATCCCAATTTGTTGTATGAACGAGACCTCTCATCCATGAATTTGCCACAAATTTATGGACTTCCCGTCAAACACCCAAGAAAACCCCGCATTTTCTGCCCTCTGCTTTTGAAATTCTTGTTGTTGAGGCCTTCCTGGCACCAAACTAATCCCTACACATTGCCCAAGTACACATATTTGATGCCCTCCTCTTCGGCAATGCGCTTGGCCGATTTTAAGGTGTGGAGAGGGGTTGGTGGAATGTCATGCATTCGGTAGCGTGGGAAGAAACGGCTGAAATGGAGGGGCGCTTCGGCCAAATGATGTGCTGTGAGCCAACGGCACATCTGGCGGATCATCTCCAGATCATCGTTGATGCCAGGAATGACGAGGTTGGTGATTTCTATCCATACCTCCGCATCACGCATGGCGAGGATGGTGTCGAGGACAGGTTGGAGATGACCACAACTGACATGCTGGTAGAGGTCATCACTGAACGATTTCAGATCGATATTGGCCGCATCGAGATAGGGTAGGAGGTCTGCCAGTGGTTCTTGGTAGACGTAACCCGCTGTGACGAGGATGTTCCATAGACCCGCTTCGTGTGCCAACTTGGCCGTGTCAGTGATGTATTCAAGGTAGGTGAGTGGTTCTGTATAGGTGTAAGCAATGCCTGGGCAGTGGTGCCTTTGGCAGAGAGCCACGACGGCTTCAGGAGACAGTTCATAGTGATCAACCGCTGAAGGCGCAACCTGGGAAATGTCGTGATTCTGACAGTTCAGACAGCGAAAATTGCAGCCCGTACAGGCAATGGAAAGACATTGGGTGCCAGGATGAAAATGATAGAGTGGCTTCTTCTCCACTGGATCGATGGCCAATGCACAAGGTTGGGCGTAGACCTCACTGACGAGCATACCTCCATCGTTGCGACGGCTGTGGCAGATTCCTGTTTTTCCGTCAGCAATGCGGCAGTGGTGTGGACAGAGCAGGCACTCAACACTCCCCTTGTCCAACCGTTGGTAATATCGACACTCATGTGCAACCATACCCCTCAATTCTCAACTCTTCACTCTTAACTCTCAACCCTAAACTCTAAACTCTTAACTCTTAACTCTCAACTGTCAACTCTCAACCCTCAACTCTTAACTCTTAACTGTCAACTCTTAACCCTAAACTCTTCACTCTCAACCCTAAACTCTTCACTCTCAACTCTTAACTTCCCTAAAACACGATGGCTTCGTACACATACAGTTCTGCATTGCGCCAACCGTTCCACCCAAGTCCTGCT
>JBGUMY010000083.1:0-6544 GCA_045117095.1 Bacteroidaceae bacterium
GGCTGGCATAGCCTCTTCCATTGATGGATATTTGGCTACACGCTCAGCCTCAGAGATGCCTGCACGCTCAGCCCAACGCTGTGAGCCAATCTTGGTGATCTGCTGTGGGGTACGGATACCTGCCACCACGTCTTCACCCTGTGCATTGATGAGGTACTCACCATTGAAGAGGTTCTCACCATTACCTGCGTCGCGAGAGAAGCAAACACCTGTCGCGGAAGTGTCGCCCATGTTGCCGAATACCATAGCCATCACAGACACTGCAGTACCCCACTCGTCTGGAATGCCTTCCATCTTACGATAGAGAATAGCACGCTCGTTCATCCAGCTGCGGAACACAGCGCAGATAGCGCCCCAGAGCTGTACGATTGGGTCGGTCGGGAAGTCCTGACCTGTGCGCTCCTTGATGGCCTTCTTGAAGAGCTCAACGAGTTTCTTCAGAGACTCTACAGAGAGATCCTTGTCGAGGCTCACACCCTGCTCTTTCTTCACCTTCTCGATAATCTCTTCGAATGGGTCGATGTCTTCCTTGTTCACAGGTTTCAAACCTAATACCACATCGCCGTACATCTGCACGAAACGACGATAAGAGTCATACACGAAGTGAGGGTTGTTGGTCTTCTTAGCCATGCCTTCAGCCACCTCATCGTTCAAACCGAGGTTGAGGATGGTGTCCATCATACCAGGCATTGAGGCACGTGCGCCTGAACGTACAGACACGAGCAATGGGTTATTCACGTCGCCAAACTTGCAATTCATGAGGTTCTCCACATGAGCCACAGCCGCGTTCACTTCGTCCTGAAGGAGTTCCTTGATTTTCTCCTCGCCTACTTCATAATACTCATTACAGCAATCTGTTGTAATGGTGAAACCTGGAGGTACGGGCACACCAATAAGGTTCATCTCTGCAAGGTTTGCTCCCTTGCCGCCGAGTGCTTCGCGCATCTGCGCATTACCTTCTGCCTGTCCGTTGCCGAAGGTGTAAACTCTTTTTTGAGCCATAACTTTCTTTTTTTGTTAATTATTTAAGGTTATAATAAAATGTTGTTTTTAGTTAATTTACTGGGTGAGTAAGGAAGCATATCTAATAGTTAGAAAAGCTCTTTCTTTCACGAGTTTTGCAAAAATAGGGCTTTTCTTTCATTC
Source organism: Bacteroidaceae bacterium (assembly GCA_045117095.1). Classification (GTDB taxonomy): domain Bacteria; phylum Bacteroidota; class Bacteroidia; order Bacteroidales; family Bacteroidaceae; genus Minthosoma. The sequence continues at coordinate 1,147 of JBGUMY010000083.1, forward strand.
TTGCAAAATTTTTCAACTTTTTTTTTAGAAAATCGCATTTATTTGCCCGAAAGTTTCCGAATAAGGTCATTATTGAGCAATGTGATGCGTTGTCTCTTGCGAATGTTCGTCTGTATCAGAGCCTCTGTTCTGTAGTACATATTTCGGAAATGTTCAGTAATGAAACTCTGCACTCTCTCCTCCACAGCGGGCACCCCTTCCTTTACTGGTGAGATGCATTGCAACCCACTCGGCACAATCTCCACATTGACGATGGCATCCGTCTCCATCGGGTCGCCATCATAGTGAACGACCCCCTCCTTCGAACGACGGATGACAGCTTTCTGGCATTGGAAGGTCTTAATGCGGGAGTTCTGCTCAATGGTTCCATTGAAGAGCTGGATAGCCAACTGAGGTGCCTCGATAGGCAAGAACGGCTCAATAAGCGTCACGTCCATGATGCCGTCACGCACAGATGCCGCTGGGGCAATATAAGCATTGTTGCCATATTGCGAGGCGTTGGCACAAGAAATGAGAAAAGCCTTGTGTACCTCGCGCACTTCCATTCCCTCCTGATGGTTGATAATTTCGATGTCGTATGTCTCAGGGTGATAATTGAGACTGCTATTGAGCACATTCTCGATGTAAGACACAGGACCACGTTTACCTGATTCAGCAAACTTCTGCGAGATGAAGGCATCGAACCCCACACCACAAGTGCAGAAGAAAGGACGTCCGTTCACAATGCCGTAATCCATTGCCTGCACATCTCCCCTATTGATGATTTTGAGAGCACTCAACGGGTCGGTTGGAATGCGAAGATGACGAGCTAAGCCATTGCCCGAACCTGATGGGATGATGGCCAATGCGGTTTGGGTATGTATCAATCCGCTTGCCACTTCATTCACCGTTCCATCACCTCCAATGGCACAAACCACCTCTACACCTTGTTCGCTTGCCGCCTTTGCCAACTCTGTCGCATGACCCACATGCTCAGTCTTCGCCACATCATACGTATACATCCCTTTGTCCAAATAATCTTCGATGAGCCTTAAGACAAAGTTCTTACCAGATGTGCCCGAAATAGGATTCACTATGAATAAAATCTTTTTGGTCTCTGCCATTATATATAAATAATGTGTATGCAATCTCCACAAATCAAAACGCACATTGGAGTGAATTGCGACGCAAAATTACGACTTTTTTACACCAAATACACACTTTCAGCTCATGTTTTTTATCAATATTCATTTTTTTTACGAAAAGATAGGGGCTAAACGTACAATTTTTACTAACTTTGCATCGTTTTTGTATTAACTTGCTGAAAAAAGTAAAAACATTCAATAAAAAATAGCGTGTCTCTTTCAGCGTGGGCATAAAGATTTTAATCAGATGACGTATTCGTCGAGCGCCCCCACAACGCTGGAACGCACATTTTAACTATGGGTTTATTACAAGAAAGAATGAAAAAGTATAGAGAGCCGCAGAAATACATCAATGCGGGTGTCTATCCTTATTTCAGAGAAATTGACAGCCATCAGGACACAGAGGTGTTGATGAGTGGAAAGCACGTCCTTATGTTCGGTTCCAATTCTTATATGGGATTGACATACGACAAACGTATTTGTCAGGCTGCCATCAAAGCAATTGAGAAATACGGGACAGGTTGTGCTGGTTCACGATTCTTGAACGGCACACTCGACCTTCACATCAAGCTTGAGCACGAATTGGCTGATTTTGTGGGCAAAGACGAAGCACTTGTCTATTCCACAGGTTTCACAGTCAATTCGGGTGTGGTATCCTGTCTAACTGGACGTAACGATTACATCATCGGCGATGACAGAGACCACGCCTCCATCGTAGATGGACGCAGACTCTCTTTCTCGCAGTTCTTCCATTACAAGCACAACGACATGGAAGACCTCGAGCATCAGTTGATGCGATGCAATCCCGATTCTCTCAAGCTCATTGTCATCGACGGTCTCTTCTCGATGGAAGGTGACCTCGCCAAACTCCCAGAAATCATTGAACTCAAGAAGCAGTACAACGCCACTGTGATGGTGGACGAGGCGCATGGATTGGGTGTGTTTGGTAAGCAGGGACGTGGTGTGTGCAACCATTTTGGTGTGACTGATGATGTGGACCTCATCATGGGTACCTTCTCCAAGAGTCTGGCATCTATCGGTGGCTTTATCGCAGCCGACAGCGACACCATCAACTGGCTCCGCCACAACAGCCGTACTTACATTTTCAGTGCATCCAATACACCAGCCGCTACAGCTGCTGCGCTCGAAGCACTCCACATTCTCAAGACTGAGCCTGAGCGTCAAGAAAATCTTTGGAAAATCACCAACTACGCCCTTGAACAATTCAAGCAGGCAGGCTTCGAGATTGGCGACACAGAAAGCCCCATTATCCCCTTGTATGTGCGTGACGCCTTCAAGACTTTCCAAGTCACCAAGATGGCCTTCGACAAAGGCGTGTTCGTCAACTCTGTGGTTCCACCAGCATGCGCACCACAAGACACTCTCATCCGTGTGGCACTTATGGCCACTCACACCAAGGAGCAAGTGGATCGCTGCGTAGCCATCCTTGTGGATACATTCAAAGAACTGGGACTGCTGAAATAATACCATCATGTTAACACTTAAACTCATCACGGAAGAGACCGAACGAGTGATTAAAGGTCTCGAGAAGAAACGCTTTCAAGGTGCAAAAGAAGCGGTAGAGAAAGCTATCGATATCGACAAGAAGCGTCGTGAAGCCCAGACCAAGCTCGATGCCATCTTGGCTGAAAGCAAGAAATATGCGGCTCAGATCGGACAGTTGATGAAGGCTGGCAAGAAAGATGAAGCCGAAGCCGCCAAGGCCGAAGTGGCCAAACTGAAGCAGAGTGCAGCTGAACTGGAGAACACCAAGGCCGAAGCTGAGAAAGAACTGACTGCTCACCTCTGCACCATCCCCAATATTCCTTACGACGAAGTGCCAGAAGGCGCTGGTGCCGAAGACAACATGGTCGTGAAGTCTTCCCTGCGCGAATGTAAGCCAGGCGACACCGTGGGCAATTGGGATACAATTCCTTCGAATGGAAATGCCAAGCTCCCTCATTGGGAATTGGCCAAGAAATACAACCTCATCGACTTTGATTTGGGCGTGAAGATTACAGGTGCTGGATTCCCTGTCTATATTGGCAAAGGCGCTCAGCTTCAACGAGCCCTCATCAATTTCTTCCTTGCCGAAGCCAACAAAGCTGGCTATACGGAAATCATGCCTCCCACAGTTGTCAATGCCGCTTCTGGTTATGGAACAGGACAGCTGCCAGACAAGGAAGGCCAAATGTATCATTGCGAGGTGGATGACCTCTACCTTATTCCAACAGCCGAGGTACCTGTCACGAACATCTATCGTGATGTCATTCTCGACGAGAAAGACCTCCCCATCAAAAACTGCGCTTACACCCAATGTTTCCGTCGTGAAGCAGGTTCGTATGGTAAGGACGTGCGTGGTTTGAATCGTCTGCACGAGTTCTCTAAGATTGAGATTGTGCGTATCGACACACCAGAGCACTCTCGTGAGAGCCATCAGGAGATGCTCGACCACGTGGAAGGTTTGCTCAAGAAACTCGAACTCCCCTATCGCATTCTGCGTCTCTGTGGAGGCGACCAGAGCTTCACCTCTGCCATCTGCTACGACTTTGAAGTGTATAGCGAAGCGCAAGGACGTTGGCTCGAAGTCAGCTCTGTCAGCAACTTCGACACCTACCAGGCCAACCGTCTCAAGTGCCGTTATCGTAATGCCGACAAGAAGGTTCAACTTTGTCACACCCTCAATGGTTCAGCCCTTGCCCTACCCCGCATCGTGGCTTCCATTCTCGAGGACAACCAGACGCCAGAAGGCATCCGCATCCCCAAGGCACTCGTGCCTTACACAGGCTTCGAAATGATTGACTAAGTCACAGAATAACATACCCATTTTGAATCAACGCCATTGCCACACAAGACAATGGCGTTTTTTCGTACAAACATAAAAAATTGTATTTTTTCTTGCCTATAATATTCAAAAGAAGGATGGATGAATGTCTTTTTCTTTCTTTTTGCAAAAAAGGTTCTTATATTATTCAATATGTGGAAAATAATCCGTATATTTGCACCGTTTTTTTAACGTAGAAAGATTAAATTAAAACAGACATTATATGATTACAAATGACATTTATGGAGCTTTGCAGCTCCTCGTTGTCGGTATGGTCACCGTGTTCCTCGTGCTGCTCATTGTGATCAATCTCGGCAAGCTGCTCATTTGGGCTGTTAACAAATGGGCACCAGAAGAAACGGTAGCTAAGAAGGCTGCACCTGCCGCCAAGGCAATTGCAAGCATCGACGCAAACACAAAGGCTATCATCGACGCTGCCATCAGCCAAATCACTGGCGGCAAGGGTCATGCAAGCAAAATCACGAAGTTGTAAACAAAAAATAATAAGCATTACAAGGATATGGCAAAAGCAAAAGAAGTGAAGTTTTCGTTGGTCTTCCGCGATATGTGGCAGAGTGCTGGTAAGTATCAGCCTCGTGTGGACCAACTCGTTAAAGTGGCGCCAGCCATCATCAAGATGGGATGTTTCGACCGCGTTGAGACAAACGGTGGTGGTTTTGAGCAGGTGAACCTCCTCTATGGAGAAAACCCCAACAAGTCTGTGCGTGAATGGACTAAACCTTTCCATGAGGCTGGCATCCAGACCCACATGCTTGACCGTGCGCTGAATGGTCTGCGCATGAGTCCTGTACCAAAGGATGTACGCAAACTCTTCTACAAGGTGAAGAAGGCTCAGGGCACAGATATCACTCGTATTTTCTGTGGTCTGAATGACCCACGCAACGTGATTCCTTCCATCAAGTACTCAAAGGAGGCAGGCATGATTGCACAGGCTGCGCTCTGCATCACCTACTCCCCTATCCACACGGTGGAATACTATGTGAACCTCGCCAAGCAGTTCATCGATGCTGGTGCTGACGAAATCTGTCTGAAGGATATGGCAGGTATCGGCCGTCCTGTATCACTCGGCAAGATTGTGGAGGGCATCAAGAACCTGAAGCAGGACATCGTCATTCAGTACCACTCTCACGCTGGTCCTGGTTTCAACATGGCTTCTATCCTTGAAGTCTGCAACGCAGGTTGTGACTATATCGACACAGGCATGTCTCCTCTCTCTTGGGGTACAGGTCACGCTGACATCATCGCCGTTCAGGAAATGTTGAAGGATGCAGGCTTCAAGGTGAAAGAAATCAACATGGCTGCTTACATGGAGGTTCGTACCCAGATTCAGGAAATGTGTGATGACTTCCTCGGCTACTATATCCCAGACCTCAACCACATCAACAACTCTCTGCTCGTGAAGCCAGGTCTGCCAGGTGGTATGATGGGT
>JBGUMY010000084.1:0-3208 GCA_045117095.1 Bacteroidaceae bacterium
TTGCAAAGTTACGACTTTTCCACATTATGTACAATAGGGTGTTACGTCCTAAAATCGAAAGTTATTGATTCTCTGAAAGAAAATAGTGTAAAAAGGGATAAAATGTAACATTTCGGAGATGCTTAGTTTTGTCTCCGATGTAATGCCGCCTTTCCGACGCCTTAGTTCAGGGTTAACTATAGGGTACCTTTGATTGTTGTCCAGTTGTTGTTCAGTTGTTGTCCGATTGTTGTTCAATCAATGAATGGACAACAAACGGACATCAAACCTACATCTATTGAACAAGGATGGGAGGTAATCCATGGGGGAACTATTGGTATTCCGAACTTAAAGCGTAGGCTTCTTCCGTTTCTTGTCGATGAAAAGTTTTTGGATTTGAGGGTCAATGCTGTCGTAGATTTTCCAATTATTGGGAACGCATGCACCTTGTTTCCCTTCGGCGCGAAGCACGCGGAAATCGCCGTCGCCATAGTAGATAGACCAGATGATGTATCCCGGCTCGTTGTGATGTCCAAGTGCAAATGTGATTATTTCTCCTCCTTTGGGGCATTTCACGTTCATGATTTTCTTCCCGTCATGGGTGGTGAAGGTCTCGCCTCGTGCTGATTCCTTGATGTAGGGATCATCTGTGCAGTCGATGGATGTCCATGCCGTGAGAGTGTCGGAATAACTTTTGTTGTGCATGAAGTAGAAACTTTCTCCGGCATACAGATAACTGTAGATGGTGGAAACAAATTGACTGAACAGTTTGTGGTCTTTTGGGGAATAATCGTAGATGACTCCTTCGGTGTGTTTGGGCAGATTGGAGAGTGACTGGAATTCTTTTTGCGAATGGTCATGAGGGTCATCGTAAGCGAAACGATGTGTGGTTGTTTTGCCCTTCTTCAGAATTTTGTAGAGAGCCTTGTCTATCTCGCGGGTGAGGGCTTTGTCGTTTCTTTCGATGAGCGTGTCTTGATAGAAGTGGAGTCCAACGGATGTAGTGCTGAGATCAAATCGGCTGAGGACTTCTGTGGCCATACATGTGCCGCTGACAGGGCATCCCATCACTTTGTAGGCTTCGGCCTTGTCTATTTGTAGGTTGGAGCGGATCTGGAAGAGTATTTCGTCATTGTCTTTCTCATGGATTTCTTTATGGTAGGATGTTTCTCCATGCTCCATCCTGTCCGTAAAGATCTCTCTCAGCTGATTCATCTGATTTTCTGGAAGCCTCTGCAGAAAGTATCGCATTTCCCATTGCGGCTTGGGATAGATGCATCCATAGTGGATGTAGACTGTGCGATTATCGTTTCGTCGGGTAGTGTCGATCATCGCGTCGAGGTCCTCCAGGCGGTCGAAGAGGCTATGCTGGGCGTCCACTGACAAGGTGGCGAGCAGAGTGATGATAAGAAAAATATACTTTTTCATTGTTTCGGAAATGGGGGAATAAGTTTATTTGGATTTTTTTGACAAATGAGATTGGATGGCCTTTTCGTTATACCAATTGTCATCGACATTGATACCTTCATCTCCTTCGGCACGGAGAACGAGGAATCTGTTGCCAAAATGATACGCCATCCACGTGATATAGCCAGGCTTGTTGGGACGCATGACACTGAGGGCAAACTCTGTGTATGCCTTGAATTCTTGTATTTCAAAGGCGAATCTTTCTTGATAGTCAAGATGGTCATATAGGGTGGACAGGAGTTGTTGAAACTTTTCTGCATCATATCGGTCGAACTCATAAATAATCGCTTCTGTACGTTCTACTCCAAACATATTTGGAAAAGCAAAAGTAAAGCTGTCATCTTTGGGTCGTTTGTCATAGACAACCTCGTAAATCTTTGGGGCGCTCTCTGCCAAAATGGCCTTCAATGTTTTGTCCATTCGAAGAGAACTTTCCTTCACATGATCAAAGCATGTTTCTTCTTGACGGATGCCTATGATCCAAGTTCCATTCAATTCCCCTGAAGACATTCTGTCTACATATAAGTCAGCCATCATTTGGCAAGACCCCGTCACCTTCATACCCATCACATTGAACGAGTCTGTAGGAAGAATCTCAAAGGAAAAACTACTTCTGATTTCGATAGTGTCTTTGCCTTCTTGATGGATTTCTTTGTGAGTGGCTTTCTGACTTTTAGACAGCCCCTTAGTGAAGATGCCTCTGAGTGTATGCAATTCTTCTTCCGAAATAGGTTTAAACAAGTAGTCTATTGACCAACTCGCGCTATTTCCATCAAAGATGCCGTAATCGAAGTCGGATTTCTTTATTCCCTTATTGACCTTGTTGATCGTGTCGAAGGTCTCATAGTGGTCGAAATAATTATATTGTGCATATATTGAGAGGGCGATGAGCCATCCTGTGATGAGTGATAATGTCTTTTTCATACGTCTTTCTGATTGTTAAAACCCTTTGAAAGTGGCGAGTTCTCTCTCCATCCTTTCCATCTCCTCCGTCTGCGATTGTATTTCTGCCTCTACCCATTCGTAATAGGCTTTGATGTCTGTTTTGAAGAGACGCGATTTCTCGTATAATTCTTTGTGCATCCCTTCGTTTTTCATGTCTTCGATGCTCTCATCCTCGCCATCCATCACATCCTTGCTGTCAGCCCACAGAGTATCCTCCATCCGCTCGTCAGGCGTTGGAGCGATGGGGATAGTTGGCGTCTTCTGTACCTTGGCCATGGGGTGTTTCGGAGCCTCGTATCGGATTCTCTCTATTTCCCGCATGATGTTGGTGGTGTCTTGTGTGGTGCTTTCTTTGATGGAATCTTTGATGCTGTCGGTGGTTGCTGTTCCATTCATCGCCAATTCCTTTGGGGGTGTACTGTCCGTATGTCGGAGAAGGAGGAAGCCCATCACAACAAGCAAGGCGATAGAGGCTACTATGCCAACGCAGAGCCAGATGCGACGGCGTTTCAGCGCTATTGTTTTCGAGGCCTCCCTTTGTTGGATGCGATCCATGAGTCGGTCGGTGAAACCCTCAGAGAGTTTCATCTGGTCGGCCGATTCTGCCCTGTGGTGCATGATGGTACGCAGGGCGTGATCTTCATATTTCCTATTGGTTCCCATGAGTTTCAAGTGTTATGATGGTGTTGCAAAGTTTCTTTCTGAGCCATTGGAGGCGAGAACGCAGGTAACTATCGGTACGATTGACAATGTAGGCAATCTCGCGGAGGGGACGGTCATCGTGGTAGTAGAGGCTGAGAAGCATCTGGTCATCAAG
>JBGUMY010000085.1:0-3673 GCA_045117095.1 Bacteroidaceae bacterium
TGGGAGCGATGGGAATGATGGGAACAATGGCACCACCCCAGGTACAGGCGGCGAGAGTGGCAGCGATACACCTCCAAGTGGTGGCGGCGGATTCGGAGGCTAACTTTAATTAAGAATTAAGAGTTAAGAATTAAGAAAGAATTAAGAGTTAAGAACCTTTAGCTCGACGAAGTCAATTAAGAAAGAATGAAGAGTTGACAAGGCTAACGCGATGTAAGAGAAAAAGAGAAGGTTGCAGCTGTTGCAGCCTTCCCTTTTTGTGTCAGTTCGGTATAGAATTGTTTTTATTTATTTTTGATTATTTTTCATTATTTTTTCTTCGGCGGCCTGCCGCAACTTCTTACAAATCCTTCAAATCTACCGCAAAGTGGTGTAATAAACTGCGCTGATAAATCGGCAGATTCTTGGCAAGCCAAGCGTGCTAAGGTTACGATAAAAGACGATTTAAAAGATAATGAGGATTTTTTCCCTCAAATATTTTCATATTCAAGAAAAAAGTGTTTACTTTGCCGCAAAAACCATTTTATCAACTTCTAAAACTTTATATCTCGTATGAAAAAGAACATTTTGAGTCTTGCTGTCATCGTTGCAGCACTTACATTCGCCTTGCCTTCTCAGGCGCAAATCAAGTTTGGTGTTAAGGCTGGTCTTAACGTGAACTCTTTTAGCGTGAAGAATCTTCCTATGGCTGTTGACAAGAAGAACCGCAACGGCTTCTTTGCAGGTGTGACGGCCGACGTAACCGTTCCTCTCGCAGGTCTGGGCGCTGACATCTCATTGTTGTATGACAATCGTTGCATCGGTTTGGGAGCCGTACCCACTGAAATTAATGAAGATAATGGTGCTGTCACCACTGGCGAATATGTGAAAAGCCACAAGACTTTCCACTACATGTCTGTGCCTATCAATGTGAAATACACCTTCGGTTTCAGTAGCTTGGTTAGTGCTTATGTTGCTACAGGTCCTCAATTCTCTTGGAACATTGGTGACCGCCACTGGAGGTTGAATGATCTGGAAGATGGTTGGGAGTTGAAGAGCTCACAATTCTCATGGAATGTGGGATGTGGTGTGACAGCCCTCAAGCATGTTCGCGTAGGCTACAACTACAACATTGCTTTGGGCAACACAGCTGAAACGACCTTCTGGAATACAGCCAATCAGGCCGTCAAGGGTAAGCTGAAGAACAACACGCATCAGATTTCCTTGACCTACCTGTTCTAATAGATGTTTGCTGACATCACACTTCCCATACCATTCGACAGCTTCACATATCTCGTTCCCTCCGACATGGAGACTCGGGTGATGCGAGGCTGTCGAGTTGTTGTGTCCTTTGGCAAGAACAAAATTTATACGGGTGTGGTGTTGCGTGTCCACAACAACGCCCCACAAGGAGTGGAGATCAAGCCGATTATGGAGGTGCTTGATGAACGCCCTGTGGTCAACGAACAACAATTCGCCTTTTGGCAATGGATTGCCAACTATTATCTATGTTCTTTGGGCGATGTGATGAAAGCCGCTCTGCCTGGAGCGATGAAGCCCAAGGATGAGAAGGCGCTGAAGGAGTCCAGTCGAAAGAAAAGGAGACGAGGAGCAAGGGGCATGGAGCAAGAGGATACTGACAATCCTTTTGCCCCCAGCTCCTTGCCCCTTTCCTCTTTCTCTCCTGCCCAGCAAACAGCCATGAACGACATAGAAGATGCCTTCCTCACGAAGAACGTCACACTTCTGCATGGCGTCACTTCTTCGGGCAAGACGGAGATTTATACCCATCTCATAGACAAATACCTGCAACAGGGCAAGCAGGTGCTTTACCTCCTCCCCGAAATCGCGCTGACCACCCAAATCACAGAGCGTCTTCGTCAGTTCTTTGGCGATAGTATGGGAGTTTATCACTCTAAATTCTCCGATGGGCAGCGGCTGGATGTGTATAAACGTCAAGCCTCCAGCGAGCCTTACCAACTGATCTTGGGCGTTCGTTCCAGCGTGTTTTTGCCTTTCCAGAATCTTGGTCTCATTATTGTTGACGAGGAACACGAGCATAGCTATAAACAGCAGGAGCCAGCTCCACGCTATCATGCTCGTAATGCTGCCATCATGTTGGCACACATGTTCAAGGCCAAGACCCTGTTGGGCACAGCGACCCCCTCCTTCGAGGTCTATCATTTGGCACATAAGGATCGTTATGGCTATGTGCGCCTTACACGCCGTTTTCGTGATAGGCAGTTGCCTACGGTTGAGGTGGTTGACATCAAAGAAGCCAAACGCAAAAAGATGATGAAGGGGGCATTCTCGCCGCGTCTCATCGAGGTGATGCATGCAGCCCTCGAACGAAAAGAACAAATCATCCTCTTCCAAAACCGTCGTGGCTTCTCTTCGTTCATCGAGTGCAAGACCTGTGGATGGGTGCCCAGATGTCCACATTGTGATGTCACTTTGACCCTCCACAAAAAGACCTCCACGCTTGTTTGCCACTATTGTGGTTACTCCACTTCCATTCCTGAACGCTGTCCTGCTTGTGAAGAGACCAAGTTCATCGACATTGGTACAGGTACGGAGAAAATTGAGGAGCAGATTACCCAGCTTTTCCCCTCTGCTGTCACCTTACGCATGGATCTCGACACAGCCACCACACGCGCTAAGTTTGAACAAATCATTAGCGACTTCTCTGCCCAGAAGGCCGACATCCTCATCGGCACTCAGATGGTGACCAAAGGATTGGACTTTGACCATGTGTCGGTGGTGGGTATTCTGGATGCAGACACGATGCTCAACCTGCCCGATTTTCGCAGTTATGAGCGCACTTTTCAAACCCTCAGTCAGGTGGCAGGACGTGCAGGACGCAACAACACCCAAGGGCATGTCATTTTACAAACCCGTTCTGCTGACAGCGACATCATTCGTCAAATCACGCAGAACGACTATTGGCAAATGTTCTACACCCAGATGCAAGAACGGCAACTTTTCCATTATCCTCCCTTCCGTCGCCTGATTTATGTCTATCTGCGCCATAAAGATGACCATCTGCTCGACCATCTGGCAGACGAGATGGCTACACGCCTCCGTGCTGTCTTTGGTGAGCGCGTGTTAGGTCCCGATAGACCGCCTGTTGCGCGCATTCAATCCCTCTATATCCGTAAAATCATGCTCAAAATCGAGTTGCAAGCCTCGATTGAAAAAGTGCGTCAGTCCTTGCTGCTCATCCAGCAACAGATGCTTGCCTTGCCTGTGGCCAAGAATCTCAATATTTATTACGACGTTGACCCACTTTAGACAAACGTGCCCATTTTCGGCACTCTTTTCGTGCTTTTGTGCATTAAATTGTGTTATTTCATTGTGGGACGGAAAAAATGTCGTACCTTTGCAACACTAATATACCAAAAAACAATCAATACATTAACTTATGAGTTTGAAAATCATTGTACTCGCAAAGCAGGTGCCTGATACACGTAATGTCGGTCCTGATGCGATGACTCCAGAGGGTACTGTGAACCGTGCAGCCTTGCCTGCTGTGTTCAACCCTGAAGATTTGAACGCCCTTGAACAGGCTCTTCGCCTGAAGGACGCTAACCCTGGTTCCACCATCACTATGCTCACTATGGGTCTGCCCAAGGCTGCAGAGGTGCTGAAGGAGGGTATTTATCGTGGTGCTGATGAAGGCATTTTGATTTCTGAC
>JBGUMY010000086.1:0-11475 GCA_045117095.1 Bacteroidaceae bacterium
GACTGGCGAGGCTACTGTTGATGCTTCAGGCATGACGACTGACACACCAATGGCTGAACTCACTGACCGCAATGCTGCATGGCGCAAGGAATTGTTTGGCAGCATGAAGGCCAAAGAGCGTGGTGAAATTGAGCGTTGCGTGATGAGTGAACTTGACCCTGTCTATCGTGCCACCACTCGCACAGAGGAAGTGAACCAAGGTTTGACTATCGAACAGGCACTCACAGAATCGAAGCGTTGTCTCGACTGTGCTAAGCCTTCTTGTATGGAGGGTTGCCCAGTCAGCATCAATATTCCATCGTTCATCAAGAACATCGAACGTGGCCAGTTCCTTGAGGCTGCCAAAGTGCTCAAAGCCACTTCTGCCTTGCCTGCTGTCTGCGGACGTGTATGCCCCCAAGAGAAGCAGTGTGAAAGCAAGTGTATCCACACAAAGATGGGTCACAAACCTGTGGCTATCGGCTATCTGGAGCGTTTTGCCGCTGACTTCGAGCGTCAGTCGGGAAAGATGGCTCTTCCAGAGTGTGCGCCCAAGAACGGCAAGAAGGTGGCTATCGTGGGCTCTGGCCCTGCAGGTCTCTCTTGTGCTGGCGATTTGGCAAAGGCTGGTTATGATGTGACTGTGTTTGAGGCATTACACGAGATTGGTGGTGTACTGAAGTATGGTATTCCTGAATTCCGTCTGCCTAATGCCATCGTGGATGTGGAAATCGAGAACCTCCGCAAGATTGGTGTAAACTTCGTGAAGGATTGCATCGTAGGTAAGACCATCACCATCCAGCAATTGGAAGCAGAAGGCTACAAGGCAATATTCGTGGCTTCTGGTGCAGGTCTGCCTAACTTCATGGGCATCCCAGGTGAGAACTCAGTCGGCATTATGTCATCCAACGAATACCTCACTCGTGTGAACCTGATGGACGCATCAAACCCAGACAGCGACACGCCAGTGGTAAAGGCTAAGAGTGTGATGGTCGTAGGTGGTGGTAACACGGCAATGGACTCTTGCCGCACTGCCAAGCGTCTGGGTGCTGAGCATGTGTTCATCGCATACCGTCGTTCAGAAGCAGAAATGCCTGCACGTGTGGAAGAGGTGAAGCACGCTAAGGAAGAAGGTATTGAGTTCCTCACGCTCCATAACCCAATTGAATATATTTCAGACGAAAAAGGAAATGTAACTCAAGTGAAACTTCAAGTAATGGAATTGGGCGAACCTGATGCTTCTGGCCGCCGTTCTCCTATCCCTGTAGAAGGTAAGGTGGTGACTCGCGACATCGACATGGCCATCGTGGCTGTAGGTGTGTCACCTAATCCACTCGTACCAAAGTCTGTGGAAGGTCTCGAACTGGGTCGCAAGAACACCATCGCAGTGAACGACCAGATGCAATCAAGCATCCCAACCATCTTCGCTGGTGGTGACATTGTACGTGGTGGTGCTACCGTTATTCTCGCCATGGGTGATGGTCGCAAGGCTGCTGCCAGCATTGACGAGATGCTCAAGGCACAAGACTGAAAGAACAGCCAGCAAGACGAGGATCAACCGTAAGTAGAAAAGCTATCATCTACTAGCAAAACAATTGTAGTCCAGGGGGCTTTCAAATTCTCGGAGAATTTGAAAGCCCCCTTTTCGCTGGCATCAAGTTCGGCGGACGGATGAAGACTCGTCAGCTACTACCTCAAGGTGCGTCAGCCAAAACCAGACGAGCCATCCACTATTAAAAAGTAGCACATAGAATTAATGGAATGCTCCTATTTATTCGCCCATTTGTACATTTCTCCTTATCTCCTTCAACTTTTTTTAACAAATCTTTTTGTTTTTTGCCAAGATGCTGTATATTTGCAACTGAAAGAGTTATAATCATCGAAGCGTTGTGTTTCTGCTGACAGGGCAAATCTCCCATCTTCAGAACATGACAGTCCTACGCCTCTCATCATCATTGTTAATCGTCCTCTTGGGACTGTGGGGACAAAAATATCTTTGCTACTATGAAAAGAATTTTGACTTTCGCGCTTCTGCTCTTCGCCAGCCTCGGCGCAACTTCTCTGTTTGCACAGAGTTCACTTCTTGCCACTCTGAGCCATGAGGGCAACATCTTCACGTACTATGGTGCCACCGCCCTGCGCGAGGCTCATGAAGCCGCAGTCGATGGCGACATCATCACGCTGTCCAGCGGCACGTTCAACTCCGTGAATCTCACCAAGGGTATCACCTTACGTGGTGCAGGTATGGACGTGGACCCCACCACGCAGAGTGAGCCCACAATTATTACGGGCGATTTCAACGTGGCTATTCCCAAAACCGCTACCAATCCACTTACCATCGAGGGCATCTACAGCGACTACAAGATGTATGTCACCGACACGCTGCGCAACGCCACCTTCCTGAAGAGCCGCTTCAGAAAGATTGACAGCCAGAGCAGCAAATATCCTTTCATCAACATGACCCTGATTCACTGCAAGGTGTCGGAACTACTCTTTTGCGTTGGCAATAGCACCATCAACTGCATCAACTGCATCATCTGGAATCCCTATTGCAATGACAACTACAAGAGCGTGTTCGAGATGACCAACTGCGTGGTCTGCAAGGATGATGTCAGCTATAACCTGTATTCCTCCACCTTTAAGAACTGCATCTTCATCAGCAGTTCAACCAACTGGCACGCCTTTAACTATCGCAATGGTGTAAACACCCTCTATAACTGCATTGGCATAGACAATTCGGGCGATTCGATGTTCAGCAAACTCCAAAACGCCACCAACCACATGGAGACATGGGCTAATGTGTTCAAGACCGTTAAAGACGCTACCTACAGCGACAGCGAGACCTTCGAGTTGACCGAAGAGTGCATTGCAACCTACAAGGGAACCGACGGCACACAGGTAGGTATCTACGGTGGAAGCATGCCCTTCAGCATTACACCATCCAATCCGCAAATCACGAAGTGCAACGTTGCATCGAAAAGCACTGCCGACGGCAAACTCAGCGTGGACATCACCGTGCAGGGTGCAGAGTAAAACGGACTTCACTCTAAATGATTTTGGATAAATAATCAATAATAAATACTGTAGCTTATGCGAAAGTATATATTGTTCCTATTGTTCCTTTGCTCGCTGAGCGCGGCGAGGGGACAGACAGACTGGAAGAACTGGCACTGCGACTACTGGTTCGACAACGACCTCACTTCGCTGAATGAAGTGAAGACGTGTACGAACGGCAATGGCAGCGACTCGTTCCAGATAGAGGCCGATGTGAGCGGACTCAGCGAAGGTCTGCACTCTATCAACATCCAGGCGTTAGGCTTTAGCAACGTCATCACTGGTTTCGAAAAGGTCAAAAACGAGGATTACAGCGAGGAAATCAGCAAGCAACTTAGCGAGCTGCTCCACCAAGAGGTCAATCTTGAGATTGAAGATGCTGTAGTGACGACCGAAAAGCGGAACCTCTATTCGGTGCCCGTGACGCGCTACTTTGTAAAGATGCCTGAGCTAAACACAGCCCGTGTCTGGTTCGACAACGACCTGACCACCCTACAGACTGGCGTGAAGACAGGCGAGGCCGTGATGCTTGACATAGAGAGTATAAAAGACGGTTTCCACATTATTAATATACAGGCAGAGGGTGCCGACAAGGGACTGTCTGTCACGAAGTGCTACCCGTTTGTGAAGATTCCACAAGTCTTAGGCGTTGACCACCTCACCTGTCTCTGCATGATTGACGACCAACTCTACAAGCAGGAGGAAGTACCAGCTACTGGAGGCGTGGTGGCTTGGCAGTTCGATGTGTCGCAGCTGCCCCAAGGCTTCCACCGCATCTATGTGCAGGTGGTTACCCCCAGTGGTGCTGCATCATCACTCTACCAAGGCTTCTTCTGCCGTGAGACCACCAAGGCTGAGTTCGGCGAGATGAAGTGCGTCTATGCCATTGACGGAGGCAACTTCGACAATGTGGCTGGCACACTGGCCGACGGTACGTTCCATTTCGACCTTGACGTGGCATCCCTCAGCGACGGTCTCCACCGCATTGCCTACATGCTTAGCAACGGAAAAGGCGTTACCACAAAGGTTCAGACACAGTTCTTCACAAAGATACCGCTTGGCGGCTATGGCACAGTGGAGTATTGGTACTGGCTGAACAATCAAGACGGCGAGGACATCGTGAAGGTGAAGGTAGACCCACGCAAGAACCCCTTCAATCTACTGACATTGTTGCCCGTAGGCGAGGTGCCCATCCGCAGTCAGCAGTTTGAGTTCCGTGTGGTGGCTGGTCAGCCGATAATTTACGCAAAGAACACATTCCATGCCCGTTTCTACGATGCATCAGGACGCTTCGTCGACTTCAACAAGGACTTTGTGGATGAACGTGTCAGCGAAGAAGTGGACGAAACCACACTGTTAGAAGCCATCGAACTGAATGCCCGTAGTCGTGGATCATTGTTGGCACCAATAAAGACGGTGAAGGGCATCCAAGTGGACAAACCCGCAGAAAACGCCATCCGTTGGTTCAAGATGGAGGCAGAACCAGGCGATAGCTTGCAGTTCCACCTCGACCGTGCGGCCACCATCCAGCTCTTTGCCCCCTCTGGCAAAGAGGTCTACAACGTATCTGGTGCTGAAGCAGTCAAATGGGGCGGCATCCATGCCGAAGAGACTGGCATCTACTACATGGCCATCCACGACGTGACAGCCACTTACGGCAGCAACCTCACGCTCTATTACGAATTCATCGACAAGTATGCTGTCTTACGGCAGGACATCGACATTGCCGGCAATGGAGGTCCCAGCACTATCAATTTCTTTGGCAACGGATTCGATCAGCTCAAGTCAGTAGATCTCGTACTTGGTACGACGATCATCCCATCGATGGAAATCGGCCATGAAACGAACGCCACAACAAATGTGAAGTTCGATTTCAACGGAGCACCCAAAGGACAATATACAGCAGTCTTCCACTTTGCTGACGAAGATCTCAATGTAGAGAAATGCATCATGGTGGAAGAAGCCATCGACATCGCCTTTGATGCAACGGTTTCCTATGCACAACAGTTCTTGATTACCCAAGGCAACAAGTATATCTACAAGGTGGCAAACAAAGGTAACATGACAGCTTATCAGGTGCCATTGGACATCTATGTCTACACCCCTGACTCCATCAGTCTGACGAACATAAGAATAGAAGGCTTCGAATTAGACGACCCAATGATAACGATAGATACCGACACCATCAAGGGACATCCTTATCTGCGTCATTGGATTATCAAGCCGTCACTGCGTCCTCTCACCATCGAGACATTCACTGTAGTCATCAATACAACGCAGCGTGTCTATGTTTTCTTGGGAGGCTGCGGCGCCACACCTATCGGTGGAGGATCTGACCCTGTCAACTCACTTGACCCGAATGACATCTATGGATATCAGGCAGAGTCTGGCTCGAAAGCCATCAAGGAAAATCTGACCGATGTCTTCTACACCATTGAGTTCGAGAACGACCCAGACTTTGCCACAGCTTCGGCTCATGACATCTTTCTGACGGATACATTGGATGCCAGCAGCTTCGACCTCTCCACGTTTACTCCAACTAGAGTCACCATCGGAGAGAAATCTGTCGAGTTGGATGGTACGCCCAATTTCCTCACCACGATAGACATGCGTCCTGCCATCAACACCATCGCTCAGGTAGAAGGTTCGTTCGATGCCACCAAGGGCATTGCCAAGTGGCACATTTCATCGCTCGATCCGATGACGATGGAACCAACCACTGAGCCCATGGACGGTGTGCTGCCTGTCAATATCGACGGAAACGGCATCGGACAAGTGGCATTTGACATCTCGTTGAAGCCAGACATGGACGATGGCACTACCATCGACAACCGCGCTGGCATTGTCTTCGACAATAACGCCACAATCATGACTCCGACGTGGACAAGCACGATTGACGCCACTGCCCCAACCTCTTCGGTTGTGGCATGCGACATCAAGGACGGCAACACCGCTACGTTGTATTTCGACGACCAGGATGATGTGTCGGGTGTTTGGAAGCATGATGTGTATGTGCAATACAACAAAGACGGTGCTTGGACGAAACTCCACGAAGGTGTGACCGATGCATTCTGTGACGTAGCTATCCAGACCAACACCAACCATGGCTTCTATGTGGTGGCCACAGACTCTGCTGGCAACGTGGAAGTGAAGGAGGCTGCACGTGAGTACACGCTCGACCTCTTCGACAACATAGAGAAGACCGACCTTGCCATCAGTCTGGAAGAAGGCTGGAACTGGATTTCCCACAATCAGACAAATCCGCTGAAGCCACAAGATGTGTTTGGCAACAACGTGATTGAGGTGAAGAACCAGACGAAAGGGCTCTACCACGACAGCCAGTATGGCATGGTGGGCAACTTGACAGAACTATTAGCCACTGAAGCCTACAAGGTCAAGACTGACGCCGCTGACGCTGAACCATATCAACTGTCTGACTACCTCTTCAATGCCAGCACTCGACCCATCGAACTGAAGCAAGGCTGGAACTGGATAGGCTATCCACTGGCACATAAGATGGAGATAGCACTGGCACTGAAGAATTTCTCACCAGAGGAAAGTGACTATATCATTGGACGAGAAGGATTTGCAGAATATACAGACAAGGGATGGAAGGGAACACTCACCCTGCTCACTCCTGGACGCGGTTATATGTACAAATCAGGTGTCACCCGCAACCTCTTCTTCAACGCTGAAGTCGACAAGAGTGCATATAGCGAGATTAGCCGTAGAAAAGAGAAGGAGAGCAACCCGTGGCATTGTGATGCATACAAACATCCCGATGTGATGGCTGTCACTGCCCAGCTCTACGACAGAGGCATGGTGGTCGATGCCAACGACTACATCGTGGCCGCCTTCTGTGGTGACGAGTGTAGAGGCGTGGGGCTGGTGGTGGATGGAATCATCATGATGAGCGTGTATGGTGACGGCAACGAGAACATCACGTTCAGAGCCATCGAAAAGAACATGGATTCCATCTTAAACATTGCCGAAAGCATCTCCTTCACAGCTGATGCCATAGGTCGATATACGGATCCTTATCGTCTGACCCTCGGCGATGAAGCAACAGGAATCATCCAAATCGCCTCTGAAAACGACAATGCTTCGTCCAAAATCTTCTCCACTACCGGCATTCGCCAAGGGCATATACAGAAGGGAGTGAACATTGTTAAGAAGCATGGACGAAGTGAAAAAGTACTGGTGAAGTAAGACATTAACGCCTTATTGCTATCACTTTTCCACGCACAAAACGTGCCAAACAACAGACCATTGTTGAGTTGGCACGTTTCATTGTGTGTTTGTTGAACGTGAACACAATAAAAGGGGGAGTTCTTTCGTTTATATGGAGAAAGGGACAACAAGAAGATACAATACATGAAGAGAATTACACATATAATATTATTAGGGGCAGCAATATGCTTGAGCATGTTGCTACCAAGCTGCAATGATGATGAGACCTTCACAACTGACAAAGGAATAGAATTGGCTTTCAGTCAAGACACCATCCGATTTGACACAGTGTTTACAGGCGTTATCTCGACAACAAAACGCTTTCAAGTGTATAATAGACACGATAAAGGCGTACGTATCGCCCATGTGGAATTGGAGTCGAAAGGCACATCGGGATTCTTGATGAATGTGGATGGGCAAAACGGTACGATTGTCAACGATGTGCAGGTGTTGCACAAAGATAGCGTATGTGTGTTTGTGAAGGTGAACCTACCTATAAGTACCTCGATGGAACCGACCCAAGTAGCAGATACCATCGTCTTCACCCTAGAGAATGGTAAACAGCAAAAGGTGGTGTTGGAAGCATCTGGCCAAAATATGAAAGCCATGAAAGGTGAGGTGCTGAAAGAGAGCCAGACTTTTACCAGCGACGAATTACCACGTGTGGTATATGACAGTCTGGTGGTGGGGAAAGATGCGACGCTCACCCTAGCAGCTGGCACAACCCTCTATTTCCACAATGGAGCAAGCCTGATTGTACATGGCACACTGAAGGTAGAAGGAACGCAGGAGAAGCCCGTAACACTTCGAGGTGACCGTTTGGACAAGATGTTTCCCTATCTTCCTTACGACCGTTTGGAGAATCAATGGGGCGGTATCGAATTGACAGCCTCATGCAAGGGATGCACCTTGAACCATGCCGATATTCATAGCGGCAATTATGGCATTTTCTGCGATGGAATCGAGGGAAATATCAGCATCACCAATTCCATCATCCACAATGTGGCTGGATATGGACTTTTCCTAAAAGACAGTAAGGCTCTCATTGCCAACTCACAAATCAGTAACACCCAAAATGACTGCGTAAGCATTTACGGAGGGACTACAAACTTCATCCACTGCACCATCGCACAATTTTATCCTTGGCAAGCAGATCGTGGACACGCGCTGATGGTAAGCAATTATCTCAACGAGGATGAATATCAAGTGGAATCTGCCAATTTCTACAATTGTTTCATCACAGGCTATGCAGACGATGAGGTGTATGGCTTTCCTGGCAATTTGGCGCTCAATCTTCATTTCTACAACTGCGTGTTGCTGACAGACGCAAGTGATGAGACCTATTTCAGCCATTGTACGGAGGAATCGAAAGATTCAGCCACTTACAAATCGTCCAACTTCAAAACATTCGACACCTATGCCTACCTCTATGATTTCCGTCTCGACACACTCAGCGTGGCGCGTGGCAAAGGTGCCGATGAATACGCCACACTCTACCCTGCCGACATGAATGGTGTGGAGCGTGGAGAGCATCCTGATGCAGGCTGCTATCAATTCAAGTAACTTTTTTCTCACAAAAGAATAGGCAAATAAAAGTGGATACCCCATATCGGAGTATCCACGCCTTCTAATTGATAAAGTGAGAAAAAATGTATCATCCTCTCATATTACACGTTGCTCACGCAACCTTCTGATGAAAGAACGTATGCCTTGCATTCTCTCGAATTGAGGCATAATCAAAATTTATTATGTTCATTCAATTCTTACACGAATATCCTCGTGCCGAATCACTATATTTTGATTGATAATTCACGTTCAGAATGGAGCGATCTCTGGTGGAGCGTTATCAGGAAGAGGAGACATGCCAAAACCACCGATGGAATCGTCATCCTGCTCTCCTAAGTTCATCCTTGACGGCATCGGTTTGATGGTGCCATCATCCGTTGGCATAGGTGGTTGATCGTCATCGAGATTCAAGAACCGTGCATGCTCACTACGGAAGCGGAGACGAACATCACCCACTGCACCATTACGATGCTTAGCGATGATGATTTCTGCTATACCTTTCGTATCGTTGCCATGAGGGTCTTTATATATCTTATAATATTCTGGTCGATGGATGAAGCAAACCATATCGGCATCCTGCTCGATGGCACCAGATTCACGAAGGTCGCTCAACTGCGGACGCTTGCTGTCTGGGCTATTAGGATCGCTGCTGGTACGCTGCTCCACCGAACGGTTCAACTGCGAAAGCGCAATGATAGGTATATTGAGTTCCTTGGCCAATCCCTTGAGCGAACGGGAGATGGTCGACACCTCTTCCTGACGAGAGCCATAGGACATACCCGATGCATTCATCAACTGGAGATAGTCTATGATGATCATCTTGACGTCATAATCACGAACCAATCGACGTGCTTTCGTACGAAGTTCAAAGACGGAGAGCGAGGGCGTGTCATCCACATAGAGGGGAGCACCGAAAAGTTCCCTCATCTTCATATCAAGTTGCGCCCATTCATAATTGGCCAATTGACCACTTTTGATTTTCTCACCAGAAATTTCGCATACGTTCACCAACAAGCGGTTCACCAACTGCACATTCGACATTTCAAGCGAGAACATGGCGATAGGAATCTTGCGGTCAACAGCCATGTTGCGAGCCATCGAAAGCACAAAAGCGGTCTTACCCATGGCAGGACGAGCAGCAATGATGACAAGGTCGGAATTTTGCCATCCAGAAGTCATCGCATCAAGTTTGTCAAAACCAGATGGTAGACCAGAAAGTCCGTCTGTACGGGCTGCAGCCTTTTTCAACAATTCGTAAGCCTCGTTGATGACAGGGTCTATCTGGGTGAAGTCTTTCTTGAGATTCGACTTTGAGAGTTCAAATAAATTGCCCTCAGCCATCTGCATGAGTTCCTGAATGTCCTGCGTCTCATCGAAAGCCAACTTCTGGATATTGCTTGTATAAGAAATAAGATCACGCGCGAGTGCCTTTTGCGCCACAATTCTTGCATGGAACTCAAGGTGTGCCGCAGAGAGCATAGAACGTGAAAGTTCCGCTAAATAGGCAGCTCCACCAGCATTTTCCAAATCTTCATTCTTCTGCAACTGCTCAGTCACAGTGAGCACATCGATGGGCGCATTGGATGCAGCCAACGACTGGATAGCCTGAAAAATGACTTGATGCTTAGTCTCATAAAAAGAATTGGGCTTCAAAAAATCGGAAACCGTAGCAAATGCATCCTGCTCTATCAAACACGCACCAATCACAGCCTTCTCAAGTTCTATGGCTTGAGGCTGCAGGCGACCCAATTGTACTAATTGGTCTTGTTCGCTACTGCGAGCTGGTCTTCTTCGGTTTGAGTTTCTTTGTTCTGGCATTTTTTCCGATTTAGAAGATGGACACTAAGTGCGTCACTTTCACTTTATCGGTTGCAAAATTAGTTAAAATAATTGAATCTAACAAGCAGATTTGAAAAAAGTTATCAACACCCAAGTGTCAAAACTGTTGATAACTATGTTAATAACTCGATTCCATCGTGAAACTTCCCATGTAAAAAAAATTCATCCCTTG
Organism: Bacteroidaceae bacterium; assembly: GCA_045117095.1. Classification (GTDB taxonomy): domain Bacteria; phylum Bacteroidota; class Bacteroidia; order Bacteroidales; family Bacteroidaceae; genus Minthosoma. The sequence continues at coordinate 10,841 of JBGUMY010000086.1, forward strand.
TATTATTTTTTAGACAAATAGCCAGTTTGATTAACAACTGTATGCTATTTCGTATTCTATTTGACTGGGCAAAAATTTATTTTCTCTCCCGCTGCATCCAAAACGACTTCATTGATTTGTCGATTTGTCAAAAAGGCATCAAGCCTATCTTTAAAAGCTTTTTTATGCTTTTTTATTAAATATGTGTTGGGAAATTTCGGCAATCCATTTTAAAGTAGTACCTTTGTGCCGTCTTTTGTATCAACAGCGTTTGGTAGAATAAAAGTAAGCAAGAAAGAGTACGAGAAACAAATCATAGTTAACATTAACAAATTATGGCGAATGTAATTAAAATTACGAAAGGCTTGAACATCAACCTCAAAGGTAAGGCTGCTGCTCAGGTTTCTGCTGCGCCTGCATCGAAGGTCTATGGACTGGTTCCTGATGCTTTCTGGGGCATGAAACCGAAGGTAGTTGTTAAAGAAGGGGATGAAGTGAAAGCTGGTGATGCATTGTTTGTCAACAAATTGCATCCAGAAGTAAAGTTCGTCTCTCCTGTAGCGGGCAAAGTAACGCTCGTGGAGAGAGGCGACCGTCGTAAAGTTTTGAGCGTTCAGGTGGAGGCCACTGCGCAACAAGCGTATGTGGACTTCGGG